>JAAZBY010000416.1 GCA_012513595.1 Chloroflexota bacterium | reverse complement strand
TGGAGATCCTCAACGACTTGCGCGCCGGCGTCTACGACGTGGTGGTAGGCGTCAACCTGCTGCGTGAGGGGCTGGACCTGCCCGAGGTGTCGCTCGTGGCCATTCTGGACGCCGACAAGGAGGGCTTTCTGCGCTCTGGCAGCGCCCTGATCCAGACGATCGGCCGCGCCGCCCGTCACGTCAGCGGGCAGGTGGTCATGTATGCTGACCGGGTAACCGATTCGATGCAGCGCGCCATCGATGAGACGAACCGCCGGCGCGAGCTGCAGACGGCCCACAACGAGGCGCACGGCATCGTGCCGAGCAGTATCGTCAAAGAGATCCGCAGCCTGACGCAGGGCTTGCGCACCGACGAGGGGATCGGCGAGCAGCGCGGCACCATCATGCCGCCGGATGCCGCCGAGCGGCTTATCGACGACCTGGAAGAACAGATGCACGCCGCAGCCAAGAACCTGGAGTTCGAGAAGGCCGCCCTGCTGCGCGACCAGATCCTGGAGCTGCGCGAAGCGGTGCGCGCCCAGGACGATCGCCCCGAGTGGGAGCGCTACCGCCAGGCCGACGCGCGCCGCGCCCGGCAGAGGTAACGCCACACCCATGGGCGAACGGCAAGCACCGAGCTATCTGCAGCGCTACACGGCCAAGCAGCTGGCGGAGCGCGCCGGTGAGGCGGCGGCCCGGCTGGAGGCCTGCGATCTGTGTCCGCGCCTTTGCGGGGCCAACAGGCTGGCGGGCGAACTGGGCTACTGCCGCGCCGGAGCGCTGCCGCGGGTGGCCAGCCACAACGTGCACCATGGGGAAGAGCCGCCCATCAGCGGCACGCGCGGGTCGGGCACAATCTTCTTCTCTCGCTGCACGGCGCGCTGCCTGTTCTGCCAGAACTACCCGATCAGCCAGAACGGCGTCGGCGACGATGTGACGCCTCACCAACTGGCCGGCATGATGCTGGACCTGCAGCGGGCGGGCTGCCACAACATCAATTTGGTGACCCCCTCGCACTATGCGGCCCAAATCCTGCAGGCCGTGGCCCTGGCTGCGCGCCAGGGGCTGCACCTCCCGCTCCTGTACAACACCAACGGCTACGACCGCGTGGAAACCCTCCGCCTGCTCGATGGCATCATCGACATCTACCTCCCCGATGCCAAGTACGCCGACGACCAGGTGGCCGCGCGCCTATCCGGCTTGCGCGGCTACGTAGAGGCGAACCGCGCCGCGCTGGCCGAGATGCGCCGCCAGGTGGGCGGCGGCCTCGTTCTTGACGAGGACGGCGTCGCCGTACGGGGGCTGCTTATCCGGCACCTGGTGCTGCCCAACGGCCTGTCGCAGACGCCCGAGGTGCTGCGCTGGATCGCCGAGACGCTCGGTACCGACACCTGGGTCAGCCTCATGTCTCAGTACTTCCCGGCGCACAGGGCCGTGGGAGACCCTGAACTGGGCCGCCGCCTGCGCGTTCGCGAGTACCGGGAGGCGCGCCAAGCGCTCGAGGCCCTGGGCCTCGAAGAGGGCTGGTGCCAGGAGCTGACCTAGCAGCGCGGCGTTAGGGCGTGGGCTGCCCGTCCGGATGTGTCGCCGTCTGCTGCCCCGGAACACCCTCGCAACACCCGGGCAGCCCCATGGTTTGCCCACCAAGTGTCCGCGCACTATAATGTCAAGTTGCCCCGTTCCAGGGGACTAGTGCTCGGAACCCAGACGAAAGAGCAGTATGCCGCAGGAATACATCTCCATCCGTGGCGCCCGCGTCCACAACCTCAAGAACATCGATCTCGACATCCCCCGCGACAAGCTCGTGGTTATCAGCGGGATCTCGGGGTCGGGCAAGTCGTCTCTGGCCTTCGACACGATCTTTGCCGAGGGGCAGCGGCGCTACGTCAAGTCTCTGTCAGCGTACGCCCGGCAGTTCCTGGGGCAGATGGACAAGCCGGACGTTGACTATATCGACGGCCTGTCACCGGCCATCAGCATCGACCAAAAGAGCACCAGCCGCTCGCCGCGCTCGACGGTGGGGACGGTCACCGAGATCTATGATTACCTGCGTTTGCTGTTCACGCGCGTGGGCATCCCCCACTGCGCTACCTGCGGGCGCGAGATCAGCCGACAGACCGTCCAGCAGATGGTCGACACGATCCTGGCCCTGCCCGACGGCACGCGCCTGATGTTGCTGGGCCCGGTCATCAAGGACCGCAAGGGCGAGCACAAGCGCGTGATCGACGATCTGCGCAAGGCGGGCTATGTGCGCGTGCGCGTCGATGGGGACGTGCGCATGGTTGACGAGGACATCGTCCTGGACCGCTACAAGATGCACACCATCGAGGCCGTTGTGGACCGCCTCGTGGTGCGCCAGGGGTTGGACCAGGCGCAGGCCGACGAGGCCCGCCGCCGTGTGAGCGACTCGGTGGAGACGGCGCTCAAGCTCGGGGACGGCATGCTGATCGTCGACGTCGTCGGCGGGCAGGAGATGCTCTTTTCGGAGCGCTATGCCTGTGCCTACTGCGGCACGAGCATCCCGGAGATCGAGCCCCGCAGCTTTTCGTTCAACAGCCCCCACGGCGCCTGCCCCACCTGCACCGGCCTGGGCTTCCAGAGCGAGCTGGACCCCAAGCTCATCGTGCCCAACCCCGACCTGTCAGTGAACGAGGGGGCCCTGGCCCCCTGGGACATGAAGAGCACTCAGGCCCGACAGGGATACCACGCCCGCCTGCTGCAGGCCGTCGCGGCGCACTATGGCTTCTCGCTCGACACGCCCTGGAAGGCGCTCAAGGCAGAGCATCGCCAGGCGGTGCTCTACGGCTCCAACGGGCAGGCGATCAACGTGCGGTATGAGAACCAGCACGGGCGCGAGCGCTCCTACGACACGGCGTACGAGGGGCTGATCCCCGATCTGGCCCGTCGCTATGCCGACTCGAGTTCCGATCAGGTACGTGCCTCGATCGAGCGCTACATGACCGACGTGCCCTGCCCGAGCTGCGGAGGCAAGCGTCTGCGCCCCGAGAGCCTCTCGGTCACGGTCGACGGGCTGTCGATCCACGATCTGACGCAGCTATCGATCGCCGATGCGGCGCGGCTGCTGACGGAGCTGGAGGAGCGCCTGTCTCCGCGCGACCTCCTGATCGCCGGGGCGATCATCAAGGAGGTGCTGGCGCGGCTGCGTTTCCTGACGGACGTCGGCCTGCACTACCTGACGCTGGGGCGCGCGGCGGCCACGCTTTCCGGTGGGGAGGCGCAGCGCATTCGCCTGGCCACGCAGATCGGCTCCAAGCTGATGGGCGTCCTGTACATTCTGGACGAGCCCTCCATTGGCCTACACCAGCGGGACAACAGCAGGCTCATCGACACCCTCATCGGCCTGCGTGACCTGGGGAACAGCGTGCTGGTGGTGGAGCACGACGAGGCCACCATCCGGGCAGCCGACCACATCATCGATCTGGGCCCCGGGGCGGGGGAACATGGCGGTGAGGTGGTCTTCCAGGGCACCCTGGCGGAGATCCTGGAAAGCGATGCGTCACCGACCGGGCGCTACCTGAGCGGCCGCGCCGCGGTGCCCGTGCCCCCCTATCGCCGGCCCGGGAACGGCAAGCACCTGCTCGTGCGCGGCGCGCGCGAGCACAACCTAAAGGACCTGACCGTCTCCATCCCACTGGGGTGTTTTGTGGCCCTCACGGGGGTGTCGGGTTCGGGGAAAAGCACCCTGATCAACGAGATTATCTACAAGCGGCTGGCGCAGCTTTTGCACGGGGCCTCGGCGCGCCCGGGCGACCACGACGGCATCTTTGGGGTGGACCACATCGACAAGGTCATCGAAATCGACCAGTCGCCCATCGGCCGCACGCCGCGCTCCAACCCGGCGACCTACACGAACATGTTCGGGCCGATCCGCTCCCTGTACGCCTCCTTGCCGGAGGCCAAGATGCGCGGCTACAACCCCGGGCGCTTTTCCTTCAACGTCAAGGGGGGGCGCTGCGAGGCCTGCCAGGGAGCCGGCATCATTCGCATCGAGATGCAGTTCCTGCCCGACGTGTACGTGCCCTGCGAGGTCTGCCACGGCCAGCGGTACAACCGTGAGGCGCTGGAGATCGTCTACAAGGGAGCCTCCATCGCCGACGCCCTGAACATGACCGTGGACGAGGCGCTGCGCTTCTTTAGCAACATCCCGGCCATCTCGAACAAGCTGGAGACGCTCCGCGATGTGGGGCTGGGGTACATCCGGCTGGGCCAGCCAGCCACGACGCTATCGGGCGGTGAGGCGCAGCGCGTCAAGTTGGGGCGTGAGCTCTCTCGGCGGGCCACGGGCAACACGCTCTACATCCTTGACGAGCCCACGGTTGGCCTGCACATGGCCGACGTCGAGCGGCTGCTGCTGGTTCTGCAACGGCTGGTGGAGGCCGGCAACACCGTGATCGTCATCGAGCACAACCTCGACGTGATCAAGACGGCGGACTGGATCATCGACCTCGGGCCGGAGGGCGGCGCCGACGGGGGACAGCTGGTGGCCGAGGGTACCCCCGAGCAGGTGGCCGCCCACCCGAACTCCTGGACGGGGCACTACCTGCGGGAGACCCTGGCCGCGCGCGAGCCCGTTCCAGCCAAGATAGTACACTGAGTATACGCATCTGGGCAGCACCCTGCCGCGATACCTTGGCGGATAGAAGCGGGGCGCTGTTCCCGGTGACTGAGAGGACGTCCGTTGGCGCTGAAACGATACTACCTCTGGAACATCGGCTGTCAGATGAACCGGGCCGATGCCTATCGCGCCCGGGAGGAGCTCGAGGCGCTGGGCTACCGCCCCACCGACCGCCCCGAACGCGCCAATGTGCTGGTGCTGAACACCTGTGTGGTGCGGCAGAGCGCCGAGGATCGCGTCGTCGGGCGCCTCTCTTCCCTGCGCCCCCTGGTCGATGCCGGGCGCGACCGCACGCTCCTGGTGATGGGCTGCTTCGTGGACGGTGATGAGCCCGCCCTGCGGGCACGCTTCCCTTACGTCGACGCGTTCCTGCGCCCCTCCGATGTAGACGGGTTGCTGGCCTACGTGCGCGCCTGGGAGGCGGACCGCTTCCCCGACGCCGCCGAGGGCGGCTGCCTGGTGACTCCGCCGCAGGTGGCCGAC
>JAAZBY010000045.1 GCA_012513595.1 Chloroflexota bacterium | reverse complement strand
TACCGCCCGGGAGAGGTCGTCCAGTGAGAAGGGCTTTTCCACGTAGGTCAGGTCGTTGGCGCGCAAAAAGTCGAGCGTGGTCGGGTCCAGCGCGTCCCCGGTGATAAAGATCAGTCGCCGGGCCAGGATGCTATTCGCCTCGGCCAGGCGGGCGTACAGTTCCGGCCCGCGCATGGCCGGCATGTTGATGTCACTCAGGATCAAGTCAAACGGCTGCCCCTCGTCAGAGGCACGGGCCAGGCGTTCGAGGGCCGCCTCACCGTCCAGCGAGATCTCCACGCGATGCCCGTCCTCAAGCAGGATCGCCTCGAGCAGCGCGGCCACCTCCGGCTCGTCATCGACGACGAGGATGTGGCCGTTGCCGGCCGGCACCGCCTCCGCCGGCGCGCGGGCGGGCACCTCCTCCCCGACGATCGGCTCGCGCACCGTGGGGAACTCGACCACAAAGGCCGCCCCCTCGGGCGGGTCCTCCTCGGCGTAGATTGTGCCGCCATACTGGCTCACGATGCCGAAGGAGATGCTCAGCCCCAGCCCGGCGCCCTCACCCACCTCCTTGGTGGTGAAAAAGGGCTCAAACAGGTGGGCGCGCGCCTCGGCAGATAGGCCGGGGCCGTTGTCTGCCACGCGCACGCGCACCAAGGCGTCATCCCGTGCGGTGGTCAGCGTCAGCCGGCGGGGACCGGTGTTGGCCCGCAGAGCGTCCTGGGCGTTGTTCATCAGCTGCAGGAAGACCTGCTGCAGCTGCCCGGGGGCCGCCATGACACCCAGGGGTCCCTCGGCCAGGTTGGTGACGATCTCGACGTCGGCGCGCCGCAACTGGTAGGCACGCAGCTCCAGGGTGCGCTCGAGCACCTCGTTGACGTCGACGAGTTGCGCCTCCTGCTTGCGCTGCCGGGCAAAGGTCAGCAGGTTCTGCACGATCGCCGCGGCGCGTTGGGCCTGGCTGTGGATCTTGTCCAGGTCGGCGCGGATGTCTCGCGGGAGGTCCTCGGCGATGCTCAGCAGCTGCACGTAGCCCATGATGGCGGTCAGGGGGTTATTCAGCTCATGGGCCAGGCCCGAGATCAGCTGCCCCACGGCCGATAGCTTGGCCGACTGGATCAGCTGCTCCTGGGTCATCTTGAGGCTGTTGAGGCTTTCCTGCAGGTAAGAGATCAGGCGGGCGTTGTCGATGGCGGCGGCCGCCATGGTCGCCAGGGTCAGCAGCAGCTGCTCGTCTTCCTGGCTGAAGGCGTTCGGCGCCGTAGCATCGACGCTCAGGGTACCCACCCGCCGCTCGCCCAGCAGCAACGGGGCCACCATCATAGCGGCAAAACGCCGCGACCCGGGCGTCTGCACAAAGCGCGGATCGCGCGCCACGTCAGGAATGTTGACCAGCACCCCCTCGGCCAGCGAGCACCCGGCAATGCCGTGGCCCAGCCGCATGCGGTTCCGCCCGGAGGTGTCGGGCAGGACGCCGGGCTGGAACGACAGCGCCCGCGGGTGCAGCTCACCGGTGTCCTCGTCCAAGAGGTGCAGCACGCCGTTGCTGGCCTTCTCGATGGTGTCCACGGCGAAACTGACGATCAGGCTGAGCAGATGGTCGAGGTCCAGGGTGCTGGCCAAGGCCCGGCTCACCCGATAGAGGGCTTGGGCGCGTCGCAGTCGCGCGCTCAGGTCATCGGCCAGGCGGGCCTTCTCCACGGCCAGGCCGACCACCGCGCCGGCCAGCCGCAGGAACTCGACGTCGGGCGCCGGCGCGTCGGGCGCGGTTCCCCAGGCCAGCAGGACGCTGCCGACCACCTGGTCACCACTGCGCAGCGGCACCATGGCCAGGGCTCCCACGTCGCCTGACCCGAGCGCGCCGGGCAGCGGGCTGCCCTGGCCGGCCAAGTGCAGCGTAGCCTGGGATGGGAAGGCCGTCGGACCCTCGCCGGGGTACTGGCCACGCAACATCACGACCAGGTCCGCGCCCAGCGGCCCACGCCCTCCCACCAGCGGGCCGCTGCCCGCCGCGCCGGCCGTCAAAAAGGCCCCGCCAACGGTCCCCTCCAGAGCGGAGAGCAGGACGTCGAGCGCTTCATCGAGAAGCGCGGGCACGTCACCACCAGCGCCGCCGATGGCCGCCAGCCGTTCCAGCGCGTGCAGGCGCGTATCCGTCATGCCCCCCGCCCTTGTACCCTCATCCGCCCTCTTCCTCGCTCCCTGCTGCCTGCAACCGCCTGTCCAGCCTATCCAGCCGATGCTGAAGCTCGCGCAGGATGCGCCGCGACTCATAGCGCCCCAGGCCGGCCTCCGGCGAGGTCGCCCAGGCCACGGCCTGCGTGGTCACCTCGCGCGCCCCGGCATAGTTCTTCTCGCGGTGTTCAAGGTGCTTGGCCATCTCGACGAACGGGTACAGCGCGTTCGCCTGGGTCGCCAGCGCCTGCCAGATCTCCATCGCCTCGGCATGCCGCCCCAGCCGCTTCAGCAGAAAGGAAAGCCGGCGCGCCGCCTCGCTCGCGTAGGCACCGCCCTCAACCCAGGCCTTCTCGTAGGCCTGCAAGGCCTCCGCCATGTGCCCCTGGGCCTCAAACAGCGCCCCGAGGGAGTACGGGTCGCAGGAGTCGTCCGCCTGCGGGGCAAAGGGGGCGCTCACCAGCCCGCCCGCCCGCGCCGCAAGGGCCACCATCGACAGGACGTCCACCAGATTGTGGTAAAAGACGTCGGCCAGCGGGCGCGTGCGCCCCTGCTCCAGGTAGTCTTGGTATAGCTGGGGGATCAGGTAGCCCGGCACGTCCGATGTGCTGCGCTCGACGCGCAGCACGTGGCGCTCCAACGAAGACAAAGCGCAGGAGGCCAGGCTCCGTCGCCATAGGCGGCGCGACAGGTGCAGCAGGTCCAGGTGCGGCTGGCCGTCACAGGGGGGCTCGCGCCGCGCCATGATGTAGCGCATCTCCAGGATCGGCCAGTCGAAGGCGCGCCCGTTAAAGGTCACCAGGCCGCCGTTGTCGCGCAGTACGTCGGCCAGGAGGGCCAGCAGGGCCTCCTCATCGGCATAGCCGGGCATGAAGAACTGCCGCAGGACGAACTCATCCCCCGCGAGGGTGCCCACCCCGACGAGGAAGGCATAGGTGCCCGTGCCGCGCGCCAGGCCCGTGGTCTCGATATCCACAAAGACGGCCCGGCCGAGGTCGAACGGGCGCCGGTCAGCGCCGACGGCCAGCCAGCCCCACACCTCGGGCGGTACGCCGAGGATCTCCTCGAGCGCGGCATCCCCGTGGCGAAAGGTCAGCGCATAGCGCTCCTCGACGGTAAAGCAGCGCAGCCCGCCCGACTCTACCCACAGGCCGGGCACCAACGCCTCGAGGGGCGGGTCGCCCTGCGCCGCCCCGGTAGACGGCTGCGGCGCTCGGTTGTCGTGCAGCGCACCCCAGCGCTGCATTTGGGCCTTCAGGTCCATGGTGTTCCGTGCCAAGTTGACTGTCTATTGAACGCCGGCGCCAACCGACTGTCGGCCGTGGAGGCATCTCATTATTCTATCTCATCGGCCGGCGCCGCTCAGGCCTCCTGAGGCTGGCAGGCGGGGCAAAAGTAACAGGCCCCGCCGAGATACTGCGTCTTCTCGATCGGCGTGCCGCACACGGGGCAGGGTGTGCCGACCTTGGTACTGTCGAGCACGCGCGTATAGCCGCCGGGCTGGTTGAACAGGTCGCGCTCCGTGTCGCGCCCGGCCAGGGCGGTCGCCTCACGCAAAACTGCCACGGTCGCCTCATGTAGGGAGCGGCGCTCGTCCGCGTCCAGCCCTAGGGCACGGCGGCGAGGATGCAGCCCGGCGCGAAACAGCACGTCCTGCAGGTATCCGTTCCCGAGGCCCCAGATGCCCGGTTTGCTGATCGCCAGGTACTTGACGCTGGACGTGTCATCAGGCGCGAGCCGATCCCACAGGCCATTGAACGCCTGCAGGGTGAACGCGTCGCTCAGCGGCGAGACCCGCTCTGGCCCGGCCTGCGAGCGCGTGGCGAGCTCGGCCCGTGGCACCAGCTGCGCCGCGCCCCAGCCCTGCACGCTGACGCTCAGATGCGTCCCGTCGGTAAAGCTGAGCAACAGGTGATGCTTGGCGGGGAGCGTACTGGCATCGCGATGGTACAGGATGCGCTCGCCCCCCTCCCCCAACACCAGGGCGTAGCCAGGCTCCACGTCTACCACGATACAACGCCCGTGCGCGCGGGCACCGGCGACCGTCTTGCCCGCCAGGATCTCCGCATAGTGTTCAGGAGTGCCGGAGTAGAACGCGAACTTGTGCGGCGTGTTGCCGCGCAGGCCCGCGGCAATCACCTTGCCCCCGAGGGTTCCCTCGATCTGTTGTGCAATGGTGTGCGCTTCTGGCAGCTCGATCATCGCCGTTTGCCTCCCGTGGCCGGGCTCGGCCACTCCGCGCAGGAACCTGACCGACCGCGGGCCGTCGGGGCCGGCCCTCCGCACCCATTATACTCCCCTGCGCGGGTTCCTGCCTCCCTACCCCATGCGGTCCTGGTCGGTCACCAGCGGTGCCGTCCAGGGCTGCCCCTTGATGATCTCCTGCCCATATTGCACCCAGCCAACCTCGAGCCGCAGACGGGGCACCTCGAACCGGTAGAAGAAGTGGATACGAACGCGCTTGCCGCGTACGTGGCAGTAGAACACCGCATAGTCACCGACGGCGGCGTGCACCACCCTCACCGGCGTGAGGTCCTCAAAGGCCTCCAGCCTCTCCTCGCGCGCCAGGTACTCGCGCAAGGCCGGCAAGTGTTGGGTGGCCTCGTTCTCGGGAATAGTGGCCAGGTCGATCTCCTCGGGCGCGTTCCAGGCCGGCAGGTCGGCAGCCGTGCTCACGCCGTGGTCCGCCCGCACCCAGATGGGTGACGACCAGAGCAGCTCGCCGTCGGCCTGTTCCACGCGGAGGTAGTAGTAGGTCTCGCCGCGCGGCGGACGGTCCATCAGCGCCACGCGGAACTCTTCGGACTGCGGCTCCCAGCGCTGCAGCCGCTGCGTCCCGCGGATCAGGTCCACCCGGGCGATCGGCGCAGTTCCATGGATGGCGACCTCGACGCGCACGTCGCCGGCCGCGTCGATCTCGGAGCCCATCAGGGCCTCGTTGATGCGGAACTCGACCAGCGCTCGGGCGCCCGTGGAGGCATACGTATGCCGGGCGCGGAAAGCCTTCCAGAGCGACTCGCGGTCCAGCGCGTCGGCGTAGACGGCCAGGAGGGGCCCTCCCCCCCAACCGGAATCACGCCTCCGCAACAGGTTGAAAAAGCGCCCGCCATCGGTGGTCACCACGCGGGGGTGCCCCGGCGTGCCCTTGTGCCCGTCCGAACCGCCGATGAGCCCCAGCCGATAGCCCTTCTGCAGGTAGGCCTGGGCGAACCACTCAAAGTTTCCGTGCCCCGAGGTCATCTCGCACAGCCACTCCAGGCGCGGGCTGTGGCACACCGGGTGGGCGATGGCCCCGCCGACGTGCGGCGTGACCATGGCCGGCTGCTCACCAAGGGCCCGGTAGACGTCGTCAATGCGCCAGGTGGGGTCGGGCATGGGAGCGTCGAGGTCCCGCCAGATCAGGTTGCGGTCGCCCCCGGCATCCTCGCGGTCGCGCCACTCGCACCCCAGAAAGGGGACATAGCGGCCCGGCTCATCGTACTTGCGCGCCGCCTCGCGGTACAGCTCCCACCACTCGCCGACCGCCTCGGGCACGTGGCGGAAGATGTGTGAGCTCATGCCCACAAAATCGAGCCGTGTGACGTCGCGCCCGTAGGCGTACATGGCATCGGGGTGTGAGTTGGCGTTGAGGACGTTGATCTCGTGCGCGTCAAAGCCGTGGCAATGGAACTCCCCCCAGTACACCTGCGGCCCCGTCACCTCGCCCACCCGGATCGGGTTGCTGAGCGCCGTCAGCCCCAGCGTGCGATCCACCAGGCGCAGCCGCGCCACGCCCGGCGCCCGCAGGACGGCGCGCACCTCGAGCGCCGGCGGCGCCCCGGCACTGACCTGGGCCGGGCCGTCCGGAGCCGCGACCGACACCCCCTCGCTGGCGGCCAGCGGGTTCCCATTGATGTCCACGGGCAGCGCTATGGCGCGCAACGCCTCCCCGGGGCGGGCCTGCGCCGGCGCGAACAGGTAGTAGCGGTCCGCCGGAGGTTGGGGGATGACGCGCACAGTCATCGTCGCGCTGGGGACGCGTCGGAACTCCTCGTCCCCGGGTAGGAGCACGCCGACGGCCAGGTGGGCCTGGTCGTAGGCGGCCGGCCAGGTGGTGACGCCGGGTCCCCCGAAGCGCCGGTCGCCGATACGCACGACGAGTGGCTCGCCCGCCGCCCAGTCTCGCGGCAGAGTGACGATGGCCGGCGTGGCCGCCTTGAGCGTCGTCTCACAGACGAAGGGGAGGGCCGCGCCGTGCGCATCCTCGACGGTGACGTACCCCATCGCCGCCGGCCAGTAGTCCTGATGGCGCCAGTCAAACCGGAACTCGTTCTCCACCTTGGTGAATGCCACCTGGCTGCCCGAGGGGAGGTCCAGGCCCGGCCGGAACGTGAGCACCCAGGTACCCCGGCGGCCCGCCTCGACAGTGACCGCGCGGGCCGCCTCGGCACCCTGCGTCTGGGCCGCCTCAAAGGCAATGGTGGACGTCCCCGGGAAGGTCTCCTGGCCAAAGGCCACGTCTAGTCTCTGGTAAACTGCCGTCTTCATCTCTATCCCCTGGCTATCCTGTACGGCCACGGCGCGCCGACAGGCCGAGTCGGCGCCCCGCAGCGTGTCGATCCTGCCCAGCGCGTCGCTCAGTAGCCCGCGTTCACATAGCCGGGATCGGCGTTGGGGCCGTGCCCCAGCGCCGCCAGGCGGGCGCGGAAGGCCTTCATCGCCCCGGCGTAGGCGGGGTCCTCGGCATAGTTGGTGGTCTCGTTCGGGTCACGCTCCAGGTCAAAGAGCACCTCGGGCATCTCCGTGCCGTACCACTGGTACTTGAGCCGGTCGCGCACGATCATATAGTTGGTCGTGCCGAACTGCGAGAGGGCCTCGTTGTTCCAGCCCGTCGCGTCACCCTGCATCAGCGGCACCAGGCTGCGGCTGTCAAGCCCGGGCGGAATGGGCAGGCCGGCCAGGTCCGCCAGGGTGGCAAACAGGTCCAGCAGGCTCACGTTCTCGTCCACCACGGTGCCGCCCGGCAGCATCTGGGGGTAGTGAATGATCAGGGGCACGCGGGCGCTGCCCTCAAAGAACTTTTGCTTCTCCCAGATGCCGTGCTCACCGAGCATCTCGCCGTGGTCCGAGGTGTAGACGATGATCCACTCGTCGGGGTCCTGGCCCACCAGGCGCAGCGCATCGAGCACCACGCCGTAGAGCTCGTCGATCGTCTCGACCATGCCATAGTAGGCGGCCACGGCGCGGCGAATCTCCCGCTCGGTGGCGTCGATCCCCGGGCGCACCTGGCGCTGCGAGAGAAAGGGATGGTCGAAGGGGGGTCTGGCCGAGAAAAGGCTTGACCCTCGGGAGGTAATAGCGGAACTTTTCCTCGTCGGTGTAGTAGGGATAGTGCGGCTGGGCCAAGCCTACCCGCAGGAGCAGCGGCCGATCGGGATTCTCCCGGTCATAGTGCGCGTCCAGAAAGTGCCTCTCCAGATAGGTGAGCGCGCCCTGCACGGCATAGTCGTCGGTCTTTTGGTTGTGCGCATAGGCCACGCCGGCGCGCTGGATCTCCTTCGCGTCGGACCACTTGACCTCGCTGAGGGGGCGGGCGTAGCGGGCCCACTCCGCCTCCACCTTGTCGGCGATATAGTTGTCGCGGGTCATGATGTCGTCGCCGATGCGGCGCGTCCAGCCGGCCATGATGTCAGGACCCTGGTGCATCAGGCGCCCGCAGGCCACCGTCTCGTAGGCGTAGCGGGCAAAGAGGCGCGCAAAGGTCATGTGCCCGGGCTCCAGGTCCAGCCAGCCCTCGCAGCCGCAGGTCTTGGGCAGTTGCCCGGCATTCAGGCAGACCATGGTGGGCACCGTGATCGGCGACGGCGTGTAGCAGTGGGAAAAGACCACCCCGGTATCGGCCAGCTCGTCGAGGACCGGCGTGCGGACGACGTCATCGCCGGCAAAGCCGGCCACGGTGGCGCGGTGCTCGTCACTCATCAGAAACAGAATGTTGGGACGCTTGGGCAGCATGGGACCCCCTCTTGCCTCTCGTAGAGGCGCCACGGACCTGCCGATACGTGCAGCGGCGCCCGCGTCGCTGGCGAGCGACGTCGGGCGCCGTTGTCAAAGTAGTTGAGCTGCTAGCCCCCTTGCTGTGGGCCTAGCCCTTCTTGGCCGCGTCCTTTTGCATCTTGGCCACCTCGCGGTGCCGCATGCGCTGGCCGACCTTGGTGGGCAGCGCGATCGGCTCGTCTGGCGAGGGCATCGGGGCGAACTCGGGGATGCCGATGTTCTTGGCCAGGGAGTCGATCAGGATGCGCTTGCCGGTAGCCATCGACTTGTTGGCCGCCACGCCCGTCAGGATCGAGTAGGCGCCGGCCCGCTGGTCAGCAGCGCGCTTGTACTTGTCTTCCTTCTTGTCAAGCAGGAGGACGTCCTCCAGGAGCAGCACGTCGCCGCCGCCGTGGCCACCCGTGCCCTCCCACACCTCGACCGAGTAGGGCGCGCCAAAGTGCGGGTAGATGGTGATGGTCGTGCCGTCCTCGAGCATCTCACCCGGCACCGAGCCGTCGCCGCTGATGTAGACCGTCTCGCGCATATAGTGTTCCAGGCGCCCCTTGGAGCCGTTGAACATGATGTAGTAGCCTTCCCAGGGGGTAAAGGCGTTCAGCGAGTAGCTGAGCTTGGCCCCGCTGGCATAGTCGACGACCACGTTCATCGAGTCTTCGATGTCGATCTGGTCGCTGAACACGCAGCGGTCGCGGAAGTACCCGTCGTACCCTTCGGTGTCCAGGTACATTTCCTTGAGGCGCTCGTTGCCGGCCATGTCCAGCACGAAGGGGCAGCGGCCCGCCTCGGGGCAGTCGGCGCAGCGCTCGCTGCGGTTGGTGAGGCCGTAGCGCTCCGCCTGCTTGGGCGTGTAGAAGTGGCGATGGCCGGAGGCGTACACCGCCGTCGGCACGCTCGAGAGCCACCAGTTCATCAGGTCAAAGTGGTGGGTCGCCTTGTGCACCATCAGGCCGCCCGAGTTCTTCTTGTTGCGGTGCCAGCGCCGGAAATAGTCGGCACCGTGCGACGTGTCCAGCATCCAGTGGAAATCCACCGAGAGGACATCGCCAATCACGCCGGACATGAGCAGGTCCTTGACCTGGGTGCGCGGCGGGGAATAGCGATAGTTGAACGTCACCAGGCACTGCTTGCCCGTCCTGTGCTGGGCGTCGAGGATCGCCTGGCACTTGACCTCATCCGTGGTCATGGGCTTCTCGGTGACTACGTCGCAGCCGAGTTCCATGGCACGGATGATAAACTTGTCATGGTGGCAGTCGCGCGTGGTGACCACGACGACGTCGGGCTTGCGCTCGGCGATCATCTGGTCAAACTGCTCCTCCGAGTAGCCGACCACGTCCTGGCCGTGGCTCTTGGCCCAGTCGAGGCGCAACTGCAAGCGTCCGGGGTTGCTGTCACACAGGCCGACCAGCTCGCAGGCGTCGGCATAGGTCTCAGCGATCGCATGCGAGTACATCCATGAC
>JAAZBY010000415.1 GCA_012513595.1 Chloroflexota bacterium | reverse complement strand
GCGCGCCTCCAGGAGGAGGGTGCGCGCGCCGAGGCGGGCGGCGGCCAGGGCGGCGCCGAGGCCGGCCGGGCCTCCGCCGGCCACGATGACGTCGTACGGGGCGCCGTCGGCGGGGATGTGGCGCTCCACCGTCTCACGCAGGGTCATGGGGAACCTCCTCTCGTGCGGATGTGGCCCGATCTTAGCCCCCCGCGCACAACCGGGGCAAGCGCCCCCTTGCCCTGCGGCAAACGGCCATGCTAGGATGGCCCCGTCGCGATCGCAGCCGAGGAGGTGCCATGAAAACGGGCGCAACACTGATCCGCGAGATCGACGCCACCGAGGTCGCCCCGGGAGGGCTGGCCTTCTGGTGGCTGGGGCAGATGGGCTACGTGGCCAAGGTCAACACCGGCCGGGCGCAGAAGGTCCTCTACCTGGACCCCTACCTGGCCCCCCGCGCGACGCGGCAGGTGCCCCCGCTCCTAGACCCGGGGCTGATCGCCCATGCCGACTATGTCCTGGGGAGCCACGACCACGGTGACCATATCGACCCGCTGGCCATCCGTGGCATCGTAGAGGCGTCGCCGCAGGCGCGCGTCGTGACCTCGCGGGTGGCCCGTCGGCACGTGCTCGACCTGGGCGCGACGGCCGAGCGGGCCATCGGGCTGGACGAGGGGCTCTGTTACGAAGACGCGGACGGCCTGCGCATCTCGGCCATCGCCGCGCAGCACGAGTCCTTCGACCGGGACGCGACCCTGGGCTTCCCCTATCTCTCCTTCATCGTCGAGGCGGGCGGGCTGACCCTCTTCCACGCCGGAGACACCCTCCGTTACGATGGGCAGGTGGTCGCCCTGGCCCGCTGGCGGTTCGATGTGGCCTTTCTGCCGATCAACGGGCGCGACGCGGAGCGCCTGGCCCGCAACTGCATCGGCAACATGACCTATCAGGAGGCGGTGGACCTGGCCGGCACGCTGGCGCCGGGGCTGGTGGTGCCGGGGCACTATGACATGTTCGCCGACAACCCGGGCGATCCGCAGGCCTTTGTGGCCTATCTCGGCGTCAAGTATCCAGCGCTGCGCGCCTGGGTCGGCGCCCACGGGGAGCGCGTGGTACTGAACCCGCGGCCCCGGTAAGGCGGCCGGTACCCCCTACCGGTTAGGGGACATGCGACTTTAGTCCTATCCCTCGAGAGGTGAGGCCGCCTATAGTGGCTGGGTCATGCGTCGAATGCTTGTCTCTATGTACCGCTAATCGAGGAGTCCCATGAAAACGCTCAAAGTCGCTGCCAGTTCGAAAGCCACTGCCCTGGCCGGGGCCATCGCCTGGGCCATCAGGCAGCGCGAGGATGTGGAGCTCGTGGCGATCGGTGCCGCCGCGGTGAACCAGGCCACCAAGGCCGTCGCCATCGCCAGGACCTACCTGTCCTTGGAAGGGTTGGACCTGTACCTGGTGCCGTCGTTCGCCACGGTGGCGACGCCGAACGAGGACGAGCGCACGGCCCTGCGGTTGGGCGTGTTCCCGCACGCCGCAGAGAAGGCGGGGGGCGAGCCGGAGGCGCGGCCAGCCTAGGCGGGCGCGGCCGAAGAGCATAGCATCGGGCAGTGGACCGCCCGCGGAGGGCAGAGGCTCTCCGCGGGCGGTTTGTGTTGCGGGAGGGCCCGGGATTGCGACGCGGAGGACTACCATAACTTGGCCGTGTTGTGCTATGATGTCGGTAGGTTATTGCTCAGCAGCACTCTTGCTCGTCCGCCTTGGCCAGCAAACGGCGCCAGACCACTCGGTAGCGCCACCGCCCGCCCCCGGGCATCGGGCGAGCCCCCCTGTACCGATACCTCACGTGCTCGTGTGCACCGTGCCCGGCTACTGCACGGCTCCGTCCGAGAGTAGTTACCGGTCCGATGCGTCGGCCTCTAGTGCGTGTCTGGATACCCGGCGTTCGGCGTCGCCCCGCACTGCCCGTGCGAAAGGATGTGCCCCATGACCGCTCCGGATCTTCGCCTCCGTGACTTTCTGGACCTCTTTGGCCCGGCGCGCGGCAAGCGCCTCTGGTACGGCGGCGCGTCGCTGCGCAGCTCCATTCAAAAGATCGGCGCTGCCGACGCCGCCTGGACGGCCCCCGGCCACGACCACTCCATCTGGCAGCTGGTGCTCCACTGCGCCTACGAGCGCTGTTACGTCTGTTGCCAGTTGGAGGGGCGCCCCACGCGCGGCGCCTTCCCGCGCAAGGGCAGCTCCTGGGCGCCGGTGCCCCTACCCCCTAGCGAGGCCGCCTGGGAGGAGGACAAGGCCCTCCTGTGGACCCAGCACGAG
>JAAZBY010000414.1 GCA_012513595.1 Chloroflexota bacterium | reverse complement strand
GACCAGGCTGCGCCTGGCCTCGGCCACCTCCTCGCGCAAGTCGTCCGGCAGGACGTTGTCGAGCTTGGCAATCGACGAGGTCACCGCGTCCCCGTAGGTCTGGCCCCACACTTCGCGCACCAGGCTGGCGCCCATGGTCAGGACGGTGGCCTCCTCGGCGGTAAAGAGGAGCGGCGGGAGCCGCTGCCCACGCAGGAGCGAAAAGCCCCCGTAGGGGCCCCGTTCGGAGTAGATCGGCACGCCGATCTCGTCGAGCATGCCCATGTAGCGATGGATGGTGCGCTCCGACACCTCCAACGTGGCGGCCAGTTCGCTCGCCTTCCAGCTGGGGCGCGACTGCATCATGAGCAGCAGCGAGAGCAGTCGCGTTGCGACGTTGCCCATGGTCCTCCTCGCGGGCGGGTGCACCGTGCCAAGCTTCTACTATTACCACGATTGTACCACAGTTCATGACGCCGCGTGACATGATCCCGCGTCAGGGCCTGCCCGGAAGCCGCGCGCGGCGCCCCTCTGGCGGTTCCCGAAAGCCGGCAAGGTGCTATAATGCGGTCGAGCACAGCGCAACCATGAGCCGGCCGCTCGCCCGGCGGCGCACCAGAAAGGACTACCGATGGAGCTGTACGGTTTCGCCAGCCTGAACGCCGACCAACTCGCTCGCGTGCAGTCGTTCGAGAAGGAGACCGGCAAGCGGCTGTTGGTCCTTCGGCCGCTCGACGTGTACCCGGCCCCGCTCAAGGCGGAGGAGCTGGCCCGCCTGCAGGCGCTGGAGAAGGAGCTCGGGAACATCATCCTGGCCGTTCGCTAGGCAACAAGTGCCGAGGCAGGCGCTGCCGCGACACGCACGAGGCCGCGCCAGCACTCCGCCGGACGGCGCCACCGCGAGCGACAGCCGAGCCGCGGCGCGCCCCCAAGGAGCCCCAGCGATGCGCATCGAGACCAGCCCGCTGACGCTCGCCGCTCTCACCGAGTACGCCACCATCCCGATCCGGTTCGAGGTTCGCTCACGCCTGCGCGTCGTAGAGGAGGCCGGCGGGCTGGCCGGGCTGCGCCTCATCGCGGAGCCGGTGCAGCCTCCTTACGTCAAGGACTATGACGCCGGGGAGGCCGGCGAGCCCTGCGGGCCTCTCCGCTGGCCGCTGCAGTTCGACGTCAGTCGCTGGGCGCTCTTCCTGGCCAGGAGTGGCGACCTGCCCGTGGGCGGCGCCACGCTGGCCCACGCCACTCCTGCGGTCCACCTGCTCGACGGCCGCTCGGATCTGGCCGTTCTGTGGGATCTGCGCGTGCGCCCGGACTGGCGGGGGCAGGGCATCGGCACGGCCCTGTTTGGGCACGCCGCAGCCTGGGCCCGCGAACGCGCCTGCCGCCAGATGAAGGTCGAAACGCAGAACATCAACGTTCCGGCCTGTCGTTTCTACAGCGCCCGAGGCTGCCACCTGGGGGCCATCCACCGCCACGCCTACGCCGCCAGCCCTGCCCTGGCCGATGAGGTGATGCTGCTCTGGTATCTGGACCTCTGACGCTGGACCCATCGCGCGGGTGGCGCCCCTGGGTAGGGTCATGCATCGTTGTGAACGGCCGCGAACGGAGGTGAACTGCTGAACGACGCTCCGCCCGACGGCATCTGGCACCCGGTAGCCTGGTTATACTGACTGGTCTACCGACTGGGTCGGCCCCCTCCCGCGGCGTTAGGGCCTGCGTCGTGGTCGGTAGAGAGGATACTCAGGCGCCTGCCAAGGTGCGCGTTTGCCGGACTTTGTCGTGCCGCGGGAGGGCGCCTGAGGACCGAGCCCACTCGCAGCGCAACCTCGGAACCGTGGCGCGCCCCCCGCGTATAGCAGTTGCGATGCGCGGTTGACCTCGACGCGACCCCGCCGGGCCGGTCGAGGACCAAGAAAAGGAGTACTACCATGAGCGAGCAGAAGGCGCCCGAGCAGCGTACCTGGACGGAAGAGCTGGAGCTGGCTGCCAACGAGGTGGTCGACACCGTCAAGGAACTGCTGCACCAGGGCAACGTCCGGAGGATCATCGTCCGCAAGCCGAACGATGAGGTCCTCATCGAGATTCCCCTGACCGCGGGCGTGGCGGTGGGGAGCGTCATGGCCATCTTTACGCCTGTCCTGGCGGCCGTCGGCGCCCTGGCGGCGCTGCTGACCTCCGTCAAGATCCAGGTCGTGCGAGTCGAGGGCGGAGAGGACTAGAGACAGCCCCCCCGCGCAGGCCTGGGTCCGTCGAATCCCGAGAGAGCGGCATCAGTCGCCTCTCGGGATTCGTGCACCTGGCGGCGGGCGCAGTCGCTCGGGCAGGTGCTGCGCCCCAGCACGGGGGTGCGGTAAGTTGCCCGTGACCTGGGCGCGCGCTTGCTTTGCGCGGTCGTATGCCGTACATTAGGGGTAACAGCCGCTGGCTTGTGCCTGACCGCAGCGTCCATGACTCAAAGAGGAGGCACCGCATGCATCACAGCGCGCCGCAGCCGGTCTACCACGGGATGACCAAGCATGTGGATAAGGAGGGGGGCTACGCGGTGTGGCTGCCCAGCGACTGGCGACGATTGGACATGATCGACGGCCATCATGGCGCGATCTACACCCCCTACCCCGACCGTCACGATACGTGCATCTCGACGGAAAAGCGCACGCTCGAGTACGCGGTGCGGCCCAAGGACCTGCCGATCCTGCGTCAGGGGTTCGCCGAGGGGCTGGCCTCGCTGCCAGAGGTCGAGATCGAGTGGCAGGAGGAGACGATCACTTCCTCCCTGTGGGTCTTTGAGGCCCGCTACACGTTCCGTGAGGGGGAGGCGAGCCGCAAGCGGTGGACGCGGGCGGTCTACTGGGGCAATGTGCAGCTCGTGCTCATCGCCCAGGGGGCCACCCCCGAGGAGTTTGAGTACTGGCGCCCGATGTTCTTCAACACCCTGATGACCGTCGAGATGTAGGGACGGACACCCATGACACTGAGCGAGGCAGTCTGCCCATATTGCTTCTCCGGCCTTGACGCGCCGGAGAAGGTCACCTGGCACCGCTGCGTGACCTGCGGGAGCCTGGTCAACCTCGACGCGCAGCGCGCCTACCTGCGCGCCCAGGAATACCTGGAACGCGCGCAAGAGTCCGACCTCACCCCGCTGAACCCCAAGCGGCCAGACCCGCTCCGCAGCCCGAAGGACAGCGAAGCCCTGGAGGCCTTCCAGCAGACCCATTCGGCCCTGGAGCTCGCCTTTCAGGCCGACCTCCCCGAGGAGGCGCGCACCAACGGCATTGCCGTCATGGCCGAGGTGACCCAGGTGCTGGCCAAACGCCAGATGCTTTCCACGCTGGAGGCCAACTACTGGGTGAACCTCCTCATCGAGGCGAACACGTTGCGCGAGCAGGCCGAGCTGGAGGCGCGCCTGGCCACCCCAGCGTCCGGCGGCGCGCTGCGCAGGCTGCGCTGGCGCCTCCGCCTGCGGCAGCTCCGCAAGGGGCTGCTGCGGCTCGACCGTCGCATCGCCGAGATCGAGGAGACCATCGCCTTTGTGGACGTGCCCCACGCCAGGCGTCCGGCGGGCCCTCCGCAGCACTAAAGCCGGGGCGAGGAGGTACCTCCTCGCCCCGGCGTATCCGCGCCTGCAGCGCTGCCGTCAGCCCTTCCGCGCCCCGGCTAGATCAGCGCCCGAGCCAGCAGCCCGAGCACGGCCACCCCGGCGAGTATACCCAGCACGCGCGCGAGCCGCACCGTGAACTTGCCGAGGGCCAGCCCCTTGCGCAGGTAGTACTCGAGCGTCACCGCCAGTGCCACGCCCACCGTGGCGAGTAGCAGTATCAACACCCAGTCCAGTGTTTCCACCAGCCAGGCGAACCGCATCTCGGCCGAGCGGGTGCCCCGGTGCACGCCAATCCAGGTCAGCAGGTCCAGCGCAGCCTCGCGTAGGATGGCCAGGTTCACCAGAACCAGGGCCGCGGAGACCGGCCAAGCCAGCACGTACAGCACCCGCTGCCACCACGGTACAGGCCTAGTGTGCTTCGACACCTGTGACGCCTCGCAACGACAGTTCCTCCGCACGATGGCAGCTCACCCAGTGGCCCGGCTGCACTTCGCGGAGCTGTGGCTCCTCGGCGGCGCAGCGGTCCTGAGCATAGCGGCAACGCGGATGAAAGTAGCAGCCCGAGGGTGGGTTGGCGGGGCTGGCGACTTCCCCGGGCAACCTGATCGGCCGCCCCCGCAGCCGGGGGTCCGGCTTGGGCACCGCGGCCATCAGCGCCTCGGTATACGGGTGTTTGGGGTTGTAGTACAGCTCGTCCGTCTCGGCCAACTCCACCAGCTTGCCCACGTACATGACGGCCACGCGATCCGATATATGCTCGACGACGCTCAGGTCATGGGCGATAAAGAGGTAGGTCAGGTTGAAGCGGGCCTGCAGGTCCTCCAGCAGGTTGAGCACCTGGGCCTGGATAGAGACGTCCAGCGCCGACACCGGCTCGTCGCAGATGATCAGAGTGGGGTTCAGCGAGAGGGCCCGCGCAATGCCGATGCGCTGCCGCTGCCCGCCCGAGAAGGCATGCGGGTAGCGGCTCATGTACTCGGGCCGCAACCCCACCACGCGCAAGAGATCGGCCACGCGATCCTGCAGCTCCTGGCCATGGGCCACGTTGTTGATCAGGAGCGACTCGCCCACGATGCGCCCCACAGTCATGCGCGGGTTGAGCGAGGAAAAAGGGTCATGAAAGATGATCTGCATGTTGGGGCGCACGGGGGCCAGCTCGTGCCGCTCCATCTTGGCCAGGTCCACCCAGCCCAGGCCGGGATCGTTGAATAGGATCTCCCCCTCGGTGGGCTCCAGCAGGCGCAGGATCGTGCGCCCCGTCGTCGTTTTGCCGCAGCCCGACTCTCCGACCAGCCCCAGCGTATCTCCCTTGTGCACGTACAGGTCCACGCCGTCGACGGCGCGCACCGAGCCGACGACCTTGCGCAGCACGCCGCGCCGAATGGGAAAGTGCTTCTTGAGACCCTTGACCTCGAGAAGCAGACCGTCTCGCGTCGGCTCAGGCTTGCTCGCCATCGTCCTCCCCCTTGCTGGAATACAGGAAGCAGCGCACCCTGTGGTCGTTCGTGACGTCGGTGATAGCCGGCACGCGCACGTCGCACTCGCCGCGGATGATCGCGTCGCAACGCGGATGGAACGGGCAGCCGCGCACCTCCGCATACGGGTCAGGCACCACGCCGCGGATCGGCTTGAGGCGCTCGCGAGTGCGGCTGCCCACCCGCGGGATCGAGTGCAGCAGCGCCCGCGTGTACGGGTGTTGCGCGTCGTAGAACAGGTCGTCGACGGAGCACTCTTCCACCACGCGGCCCAGGTACATGACGGCCACACGGTCACACATCTGCGCCACAACGCCCAGGTTGTGCGTGATGAACATGATGGTCATGCCTATCTCGCCCTGCAGCTCGCGCATCAGGTCGAGGATCTCCG
>JAAZBY010000044.1 GCA_012513595.1 Chloroflexota bacterium | reverse complement strand
TATCATACAGGAGGGAGCGGGCCTGCTCGATGCCGCGCTCATCGAACCCCGCGGCGCGCAAAGCCTCCTCAGCCCTCCCGGCCGCCAGGTGCGCGGCGACCTCCTCCGCCCTCTCTGCCGAGATCTCCTCCGCCATGATGCCCAGGGCCGTGGCCATCGTGCCGCTGACACGGCAGGTCAGGTGGCCGTCGCCCAGGGCGGCGATCGCCCGGCTCAGCGTGGCCGTGGCGATGTCGGCGCGGGGGCGCGACGCATGCCCGGCCGGGCCATGTGCCGTCCACACCGTGCGACAGACCCCCTTCTCGGCGGTCTGGCAGGTCCAGAAGGTCCTGGTGCCAGCACGGAGGGCCTCGCCACCGCCCTCGTTCAGCGCACAGGCCACACGAAAGAGCTCCGGCCGCTGGTGAGTCAGCCAGCCCATCCCCAGGCGGCCGCCATGCTCCTCGTCCGCAGTGGCCAGGAACAGGACATCGCGCCGCAGCGGCGCCGCACTCTCCGCCAGGGTCAGCAGGACCGTGGCGCAGGCCGCCACCATGTTCTTCATATCAGTGGTGCCGCGGCCCCACACGTACCCGTCGTGGACCTCGGCCGCAAAGGGCGGGTGCTGCCACTCGAGTGGGTCGGCCGTGACGACGTCCAGATGCCCCATGAGGAGAAGCGGCGGCGCCGAGCCGTCTCCCCGCAGCCGGGCGATCAGGTTGCCGCGCCCGGGGGCCGATTCGACGACGTCGGTCTCCACTCCCGCAGGCCCCAACAGGTCGGCCAGGTAGCGGGCCGCCGGCGTCTCGTTCCCCGGGGGATTGCTGGTGTCAAAGCGCACCAGCGCGCGCAGGACGTCGACGGCCTGGTCTGCACAGGGTTCGTTGGGCAGCCGCATGACCCTCTCCTTTCGGGGTGCTGCACTGAGGGTAACATAACGCGCGAGAGGGGACAAGACCGCTGGCCAGCCAGGATCCGCCGGGCGGTGACCTTTTGCGCCCCCCTCTGCCGAGGGGTACAATGCCAGAACCGGTCATCGAGTGACGTAATCCGGCGGAGATGAAGAAGCATGCGCGAATACCGTGTGGCGGTGATTCCGGGCGATGGCATCGGCATCGACACAATCGATCAGGCGGTCAGAACGCTGCAGACCGTCTGTGAGGTGCACGGCGGCCTCAGCCTGTCCTTCGAGTGCTACGACTGGGGTTGCCAGTACTACCTGCGCACCGGCGAGATGATGCCCAAGGACGGCCTGAATATCCTGGCCGACCACGACGCCATCCTCCTCGGGGCGGTCGGGTTCCCCAGCGTGCCCGACCACGTCTCGCTGTGGGGGCTGCTGCTGCCCATCCGCAAGACGTTTGACCAGTACATCAACCTGCGCCCGGTACGGCTGCTGGCCGGCGTGCCTGGGCCGCTGCGCGACAAGGGCCCCGCCGATATCGACATCGTCTGCATCCGCGAGAACACCGAGGGCGAATACTCGGGCGTCGGCGGGCGCGTGCACGTGCACACCGACCACGAGGTGGCCATGCAGACCACGGTCTTTACCCGGCGGGGCGTCGAGCGGGTGCTGCGCTACGGCTTCGAGCTGGCCAGGAAGCGGCCGCGCCACGAGCTGGCCAGCGTGACCAAGTCGAACGCCATGCAGTACGCCATGGTCTTCTGGGACGAGGTCTACCGCGAGCTACAGGCCGACTATCCCGACGTCGCCTGCCGGCAGTACCACGTAGACGCCATGGCTGCGCGGTTTATCACTGCGCCAGAGAGCCTCGACGTCGTGGTGGCCTCCAACCTGTTTGGAGACATCCTGACCGACCTGGGCGGCGCCCTGCAGGGCAGCCTGGGCATTCCCCCCAGTGGGAACATCAACCCCGAGGGGCGCTACCCCTCGATGTTTGAGCCGGTGCACGGCTCGGCGCCCGACATCGCCGGGAAGGGGATCGCCAACCCGATCGCGGCGATCTGGGCCTCCTCGATGATGCTCGACCATCTCGGCTACGAGGACGCTGGGCGCCTGGTGATGCGGGCTGTCGAGGCGGTCACGGGTAAGGGAGAGATCCGCACGCCCGATCTCGGCGGGCGCTCGACGACGGCGGAAGTGGGCGAGGCCATCCGCGCCGAGCTCCGCGCCGCCGGCGCCTGAGGCGGGTGCGATGACGGCCCAACGTACCCCGGCGGATGTGCAGGCGGCTCTCGACGCGGCGGGCCTCGCCATCCGCGTACGCGTGATGGAGGGCTCGACCGCGACCGCCCAGCAGGCCGCGGATAGCATCGGCACCGACCTGGGCAGCATCGTCAAGAGTCTCTGCTTCCTGGTCGATGGCCAGGCGGTACTCGTCCTGGCTGCCGGCGACCGCACCGTCGACGATCGCAAGCTGGCCGGGCACTATGGCGTCAGCCGGAAGAAGGTCCGCATCGCCGATGCGGACACCACTATCGCAGTCACGGGCTATGCTCCCGGGGGCGTTCCGCCCCTGGGGCATGCCCGGCCTCTGCCCGTTCTGATCGACGCGTCGCTGGGGCGCTTTGCGACGGTCTATGCCGCCGGCGGGTCGCCCCGCACGATCTTTCCTATCTCCTTCGCGCTCCTAGTAGAGGCCACCGGTGGCCAGGTGCTCGAGCTGGCCAAGGGCTGAGCAGGCGACGCCTGGCGGCGTCGCGGGGAGTGAGTATGCCTCCGCAAGACGGACGCCCTTCTGGCAACGAGGTGCGCGCCTTTGAGGCGGCCGTTCTCTCCCTGCAGGGCTTCGTGGCCTCGCTCCCGGCGGAGGCCCTGCGTGAGAAGGCCTGGTGCCCCCGTGAGGTGTTGGCCCACCTGCTCGTCTGGATCGAGAGCCATGCCGCCCAGGCAGAGGCTTTACTGGCTGGCCGGCCCGTGCACCCCCTCCATGGCACCTTTGACGAGATCAACGCCCGCGCCGTCGAGGCCGTCCGCGGCGTGGGGGCGGAGGAGATCTCGCGCCGCCTGGCTACCGCCTGTGAACGGCTCGTCGCGATCACCTCTCAGCACGACGCCGCCAGCCTGCCTGTGGTACTCAAGAAAGGCTCGCAGCCCCGACCGCTGCGCTGGTTCCTCGAGGGGGAAGCGGAGCACATCCGCTGGCACCTGGATATTCTCGAGCAGCAGGCGCACTACGATCCGGCCGCCCGGGCCGCTAGGCTAAAGGCCGCGGTCGACCACTTCTGCCAGAGCACACCCCTCTCTGCGCCGGATAGCGACGCTGCAGGCGCCCTGGCGCACGCGGCCCTCTGCTTTGAGGCCCTACTGGCCCAGTTGCAGGCGCTCTCGGCCGGGCAGGGCTTCACCCTGCCCACCGGTGCGCCCTTTGAGGCGCAGATTCGCGAGGTGGGCCGCGCCATGCCGGGGGTGACTGTGGACCGCCTGCGGACCGCCGGCGCCGCCCTTTGCGAGCGGGTCCGCACCGCCGACCCTCAGGACGTCGTCGTGGAGATCTGGCGACTGGAGATGCGCCGCGGCCTGATGTGCACCACGCTCGACGCTGCCCTCGACCTGCTGGAAACCCTGCTCCGCGCCGCTTAGCGGCGGAGCAGCGTCCGCCGTTCTCCGTTCGCGCCCCGGGCGCCCCAAGATCATGACAGGAACTGGCAGGTACCCGTGCTAAGATGGGCTTTGCCGTCGCAGCAACAGGGAGGTCAGTACCCATGGAGTACCGCACGCTGGGCAGAACGGGGCTCGAGGTCAGCGCCATCGGCCTCGGCATGGAGCACATGCTCAAGCACTCGCCGGAGGAGATGGCGGCCGTGTTGGATGCGGCCGTCGCCGGGGGCATCACCTACATCGACCTCTTGTACGAGGGGGGTGAGTTCTGGGCCAAGTTCGGCAGCCTGCTCCGCGCCTACCAGGGCAGGTTCTGCTACGCCGCGCACTGGGGCGGCCCGAACGACTATGAGGCCGAGTACTGCAAGCGCAGTTTCGAGGGGATGCTGGAGGCGCTCGGCGCCGACCATGTGCCCATCGCCATGATCACCATGGTTGACACGATGGCCAAATGGCGGATCATGCGGCCCCAGGTCGAGGAGACGATGTTGGGCTACAAGGAGCAGGGCGTCATCGGCGCCATCGCGGTGAGCGGCCACCACGGGCCCACCGCCGTCAAGATGATCCAGACCGGCCTCATCGACGTGCTGATGCACCCCGTGGGCCTCACCGCGCCGACGGCCGGCGCCGACAAGGTTCAGGCGCCCGACAGGCTGGCCCCGGTCTTTGCCGCCTGCCAGGAGCAGGGCGTCGGCCTGGTGGCCATGAAGGCCTACGCCGGCGGGATGCTCCTGAACCCGCAGCACTCGCAGGCCACCCCGGTGCAGTGCTTGCACTACGTCCTCTCGCAGCCGGTGGCTACCGTGGCCGTCGGCGTGCAGAGCGCCGACGAGGTGCACGCCGCGCTAGAGTACTACACCTGCGCCGAGGAGGCGCGGGAATACGGCCCGGCGAGCGAGACGCTGGCCCTCCACGACTGGGACGCCTGCACGCAGTGCCTGCACTGCTTGCCCTGCCCGAACGGGATCGACGTGCCGGAGATCATGCGGCTGGCCTTCATGGCCCGCTGGAAGCTCTCTCCGGCAGCCGAGCTGCGCGCCGAGTATGCCGCGCTGCAGGCCAAGGCGTCCGATTGCGAGGAATGCCACACCTGCCTGGAGCGCTGCGCCTTCGGGGTGGACATCATGGAGCGGATGGCCACCGCACGAGAGGTGTTGGAAGGGTAACGCGAGAACGCTGGGCTGCCATCTCCGATGGCAGCCCAGCGTCTTCAGAGGTCGCGTTGGCATCAGGCACGATCGGCCAGGTGCCGCAGAGGCCTGGTACGCTCCGCCAGGAAGGCGATCTCGCGCACCCAGCCCCCTCGCCTCCGCAGCGTCTTCTCTACTGGCTCGCGAACGCGAGCACGCGCTCGGCGATGGCCTCGTTGTTCCAGCCCAGCTCCTTCATCAGCACCTGGTA
>JAAZBY010000413.1 GCA_012513595.1 Chloroflexota bacterium | reverse complement strand
TGGCGAGTACCGCGTCATCTTTGAGGCGACCGACTCGCGCGGGCGCCAGGCGCGGGTGGAAGAGCCGATCACGCTGGTGAACGGGGACAAAGAGTACCTTGAAATCCGCGGTCTGAGCGTGTACCCCAACCGTTTCACCCCCAACCGGGACGGTATCACCGACCGGGTCAAGGTGTCCTACGTCCTGAACAAGCCCGCCACCCGCGTGGAGGTCTACATTCTCGACAAGGACGGCGTTCGTTACCCGGTCGCCGAAGACAAGATCCGTGAGATGGGCTCCCCCGGCGCCCACGAGCACGACTATGATGCCGGCATTGACCTGGGTGCCACGCCGCCGCCCGACGGAGACTATACCGTCGTGGTCGAGGCGGAGGACGCCGTCGGCAACAAGGCCAAGGTCACCGCCGGGCTGACCATCGAGGGCGGGGGGGTGCCGCGCGTCGAGATCGTCAACGCCGCGGCCGAGTTCTCCTCCCTGGTGGTGCCCCTGCACGGGACGCTGACCTTTACCTGCACGGTGCGGAACATCGGCACCGTCCCGGTACGCACCAAAGGCCCCCAGTCCGGCAGTACGTACACGACTGCGTAGAACTTTAACACGCTCGAGGAGTACGAGGAGCCGGGCATCTTTCGCGTCGGGCTGGACTATGAGGGCAACTCGGCCGGGCGCCTGTACCCCTTCCGCTGGCAGCTGGGTACCGACGAGGAACTGGCCGTCCTCGAGACCGACATCGGCCCGCAGACCTACCTGATGCCCGGCCAGACGGCCACGGTGGTGGGGCACCTGGTGATCGACGATCGCCCGGTCAAGGTGCAGCCCTACTACTGGTTGGGCCTCATCCACGAGCAGGTCTGGATCGTGCAGGACCGGGTCGAGCCGACCGCGATCTCCATCGGCTTCTGAGGGGCCCCATCGTGGACCTGGGCATCGTCATCGTCAGCTACAACGTCCGCGAGCTCACCCTCGGCTGCCTGGCCTCGGCCTACGAGGCGCTGGCCCACGACGCGCTGGCCGGCCGGGTCTGGGTGGTCGACAACTCTTCGGCCGACGGGAGCGCCGCCGCGGTGCGCGCGGCCTACCCGCAGGCCACCGTGATCGAGAGTGGCGGCAACCTCGGCTTTGCCGGCGGCGCCAACCTCGGCCTGGCCGCGATGGCTGACCCCGGGCCGCCGCCGCCCTACGTCCTGATCCTCAACCCCGACACGCTCATTGCCCCCGGGGCCCTGGGGCTCATGATCGGCCACCTGAGCGCACACCCGCGGGTGGGGTTGGTCGGCGCGAGCCTGGAGTACGGCGACGGAGGCTTCCAGCACGGGGCCTTTCGCTTCCCGACCCTGGCCATGGCCTTCCTCGATTTCTGGCCACTCAACCACCGGCTGACCAACTCACGCCTGAACGGCCGCTACCCGCGCCGCCGCTACGAGGCCGGCCAGCCCTTCCCCATCGACCACCCCCTGGGGGCGGCCATGATGGCGCGCTGGGAGGCCGTCCGCCAGGTCGGGCCGC
>JAAZBY010000412.1 GCA_012513595.1 Chloroflexota bacterium | reverse complement strand
GCGGCGGGCCGATATGGAGTGCGGCGCCCCAGCGCCGCTCTTGCGCGGCGGACCGCGAAGCCGCGCGGCGGACCGCGAAGCCGCGCGGCAGAGCCCGCGAAGGCACACAGGCTCTCCGCCGGCCGGGCGCCAGGGGCTCCCCCCATGCGGGGGGCAGGCAAGACCCCTGGCTACCAGTAACGCCCCCTAAAGGGGGCTCAAGACGCGTATTCGCTCCGGAGCCGGCTTTGGCCGGCTTTAGCCGGGCGGCATCATGACCCCCGGGGGTCTTGGCCCGCAGACGGGCCCGGGACCCCGGGGGTCTGAAGGCGGCGAGCCCGACTGCTGCGATCCGGGGGGCTCGCGCCCGTCCGGCCGCGGCAGGCCTCCCGCCTTGTCGTCCCGAGCGGAGTCTTCGGAGCAGCCGGTCTGCCGGCCGCGACCTCGTCTTGGCCTAGCTTCCGCGCGCGGCAACACAAAGACGAGAATCCTCGCTGCGCTCGGAATGACAACGGTAGGGGCGCCGCTCTACGGCAGGCCCGCCGTCCCGCACGTACCGGCAAGCCGCCCGCCCGCGGGCGACGCCCACACCTCGCGGCACGACGCCGGCCCGCCGGCGACGCCCGCCCTTTGGCCCTCCCGGCTGCCCCCTGCTATAATGGCCGTCGACCCTGCGCTTACCCGCAAAGGAGCTACCATGCGCCTATCCCTGCACTCCGTCGGCGCCGCCCTCTTCCTGGCCGCCAAAGGCATGGTCTACGGCCTGACCCATCTGGTCCCCGGCATCGGCGGCGGCCTCATCCTCATCGTCATGGGCATCTATGAGCAGTTCGTCGACGTGGTCGGCAACCTCTTTGTGCAGCCGCGGCGCTGGCGCGAGTTCCTGGCCTTCCTGGTCCCGCTCGGCGGGGGGATGGTCGTCTCCCTGGTCGTCTTTAGCCGGGTGGTCACCGTGCTGGCTGAGAACTACCCGGTGCCGCTGGCCTTCTTTTTCATGGGCCTCCTGATCGGCACGGTGCCGACGGTCCTGCGGCTGCACGGGGACATGCGCCCGACCGCCGGGCGCGCGGTGGCCTTCCTGGTGGGGCTGGGCATCGTGCTGGGGCTGCGCTCGGTGCAATCGCTCGTCGACGGGGGCCTGGCCAGCCTGACGGGCGCCCGCGCGGTGGCCTTTTACGGGGGGGCCTCTTTCCTGGCCGGCGGCGCCTCGGTGACGCCCGGGCTGGACGGCTCGTACATCTGGATGCTGACCGGCGTCTACACCAAGGTGGTGGACGCCATCGGCCGCCTGCTGGAGCTGCAGATCGACTGGGGCGTGCTGGTGCCGGCCGGGCTGGGGGCGGTGTTGGGGATACTGGCCTTCTCCAAAGTGATCGACGCGATCATCAAAAGGGCGCCGGCGCCGGCCTACTATGCGGTGCTGGGGCTGATCGTGGGGGCGCTGTACGGCCTCTGGCCGGAGAATCCGGCCTCCTCGGGCCTGATCGGCAGCGTGGCGGCGTTTGCGGCGGGGGCGGCGGCGGCCTACGGGCTAAGCCGCACCGGCCCGGCCGAGGCCGCATAGGACGGGAGAAGAGAAGAGAAATCTGCCACGGAGACACGGAGAGCACGGAGAAGAGAAGACCGGAGCAGACAGGATTTACAGGATTGACAGGATTACCGGCCACAGCACACCCTGGCGCCGCCCCGTTCCCTTCCCCAGTCCTGTAAATCCTGTGAATCCTGTCCTTCTTCTCTTCTCTTATCTTCTCCGTGCCCTCTGTGCCTCCGTGGTTCAATTCTCCGCTCCCTACAGCCCCAGTAACCCGTACAGGTATGGCATGGTGCGCGCTGGGTTCCGCTCCGCCATCAGCGCGGCCATCTGGCCCTCATCGATGCGCGCCGCCAGCGCCTCCAGCGAACGCGTCAGCCTCAGCGCCGCGGAGTAGTTCTCCGCCGTGTCGATCTCCTTGGGGAAGACGTCAAAGGCGTACCAGTCCTCGTCGTACCCCAGCCGCCTGAGGGTGTAGAACAGCTCCACGAACTCCCACACGTGGTACTGGCCGGGGAGCATGTCCCAATCCCAACGGCCGTCGTTGTCGTTCAGGTGCACGTAAAAGAGCCGCCCGGCCCTGGCCAACAGCACCGCCGCCGAGGCGGCGTTCTCCCCGGCGTACAGGGCGTGGCCGATGTCCAGCGTGGCGCCGAGGTTGTCGGCCCCGACGATGCCGGCAAAGGTAGCCACCTCGCCGGCGGTGCCGAACAGGCAGCGCGCCCGCGGATCCGACAGTTTGTACTCGATGGCGATGCGGGTGGCGGGGTCGTGGGCACAGGCAGCGGCCAAGGCCTCGGCGGCGGCGTCCCAGGCCTGGATGTAATCGATCTCCAAGGGGGCATCGGCGCCGTCGTTCAGCGGGCAGGTGGTGATGCGCCGGCAGCCCAGGGCGGCGGCGAGGTCGATGCAGCGGCGCAGATCGTCCACCACCTCCTGCCGCTCCGCGGCGTGTGCCGAGGAGAAGGACCCCCGCCACCACTGCCCGGTGCGCCGGGAGCGAAAGTTGACGCCGGAGACCCCCAGGCCCGCGTCATCGAGGAGGCGGGCCAGCAGGGCCGGCTCGGAAAAGTCGGCGGGGTAGGCCAGCTCCAGGCCGTCGAGCCCCTCGATGCGGGCGGCCAGGGCGAACTTTTCGGCGAGGGAGCGTTCGGGCTGGTAGGTCATGTAGCGGTTGCGCGCCGTGCCCAGGAAGGCGGTAATGACGGACAGACGGTTCATGGCTGCTCCTGTACTGGGTGGTCGGTGGAGGACGGGGGAGAAGAGAAGAGAATTCCAACACGGAGGCACGGAGGGCACGGAGAGCACGGAGAAGAGAAGACAAGAGAAGAAGGACAGGATTAACAGGATTTACAGGATTGGGAAGAGGAACGCGGCGGCGCCAGGGTGTGCTGTGGCCGGTAATCCTGTCAATCCTGTAAATCCTGTCTCTTCTTGTCTTCTCCGTGCTCTCCGTGTCTCCGTGGTCGCTTTTCTTCTCTTCTCCGTGCCCTCCGTGCCTCCGTGGTGTTCCTTCTTCCCCTACAGCAGCGCGTCCAGGCGGTCTACTAGGCTGGCTAGGTAGTCAAACCCGGCTTGGATCGGCTCGGGCGTGGTCATGTCCACCCCGGCGCGGCGCAGCGCGTCCAGCGGGCACAGGCTCGAGCCGGCCGCCAGGAACTCCAGGTAGCGGGCCAGCGCCGCGTCGCGCCCCTCCAGGATCGGCCGGGCCAAGGCGTGCGCCCCCGAAATCCCCGTCGTGTACTGGTACACATAGTAGTTCAGGTACAGGTGCGTCGGGAACTGCGCCCAGGTGATCCCCACCCTGGCCGGGTCCACCTCCACCTCCCCGCCGTAGGCCTCGCGGAAGAGCGCGGTCATCAGCGCCATGAGGCTGTCGGCCGTGAGCGCCTCGCCCCGCTCGATGCGGGTGTGCATCTCCAGCTCGAACCGCGCCAGCGTCGGCATAAGGAAAAAGTAGCGGTGAAAGTTCGACATGGCCTCTTCGATCACGGCGATCTGAAAGTCGCGATCGGGATGCGTCTCCAACAGGTGGCGGCGCACCAGCGCCTGGCTCAGGTTGGAGGGCACCTCGGCCACAAAGATGGCATAGTCGGCGTAGACGTAGGGCTGGGTGTGGGTGGTGTGATAGGTGTGCAGCGAGTGCCCCAGCTCATGCGCCAGGGTACTGACCGACTCGAGGTCGTCGGTCCACGACATCAGGATGAACGGGTGCGTGCCCGGGTGCCCGGTGGAATAGGCGCCGGCGCGCTTGCCCTTGTTCGGCAGCACGTCGACCCAGCGCTCCTCCACGACGCCGCGCCGCACCGTCTCGACGTACTCGGGGCCCAACGGCTCCAGCCCCTGGAGGACGTAGCCCAGCCCCTCCTCGAACGACACCCGCGGCTTGACCCGCGACAGCGGGGCCTTGATGTCATAGACGTGCTGCGCAGCGAGCCCCAGCGCCCGCCGACGGATGCGCCAGTAGCGATGCCAGGTGGGCAGGTTGGCGCGGAAGGTGTCAACCACGTTGTGGTAGACGGCCGTGGGGATGTTGTTCGGGTAGAGGGCCGCCTCGAGCGCCGTGGAAAAGCCCCGCGCCCGGGCCAGGTAGACGCGCTGCTTGACGCCGGTGGCCATGCAGGCGGCCATGGTGTTCTTGACGGCCAGGTGCGCGTCGGCGTACGACTCCCAGGCCGTGCGGCGGGCCTCGCGGTCCTCATGCATGAGCAGGGCGTCGATGGAGCCCTGGGCCACGTCGAGGGCGGTGCCGTCCGAGGCGTGCGCCGGGGCGAAGGTCAGGTCGGCGTCGGCCAGGATGCCGTGGATGGCCGTGGTCGAGCGGAAGGGATCGCTCAGGCCGCCGAGGAGCGTCTCGACCTCGGCCGAGCGGACGTGCTGCTCCAGCCGCTCGAGCTCGTCGACGTGGTGGGCATAGTGGGCCAGGCGCGGCTCCGCGGCCAGCCAGCGGCGCAGGGTGGGGAAGCCGATGGCGATCATCTCCGGCGAGAGGTAGGCCGTGCTGGCGGCCACCCGGCCGTAGAGGGACACGGCCCGGTCATGCCGGGCGGAGGCGGCCTGGTCGCCGGTATCGACGTCGTGATAGTTGGACGCATAGACGTACAGGTGCCCCATGCGGCGGAGGGCCGCCTCGATGGTCGCGATGCAGTCGGCCAGGACGGCCGGCCCCTCGGCGAGGCGCCCTTGGAAGCGGCCAAGGGTCTCAACCTCGGCGGAGAGGGCGGCAAAGGCGTCCTCCCAGGCCTCGTCGGAGGGAAAGATGGAGCGGGTGTCCCAGCGGTAGCGGGTAGGGATCTCAGAGCGCGGCGGCACGGTGACGGGCATAAGGCAACCTCCCTGGGTGGCGGGGTTCGGCGGATCGACGGGGGGGAGTATGGCACAGGAGGCGCGCCGGCTCAAGGCGCCGCGCGCGGGGGAGGGGGAAGAGGGAGGGAAAACAGACACGGAGCCACGGAGAACACGGAGAAGAGAAGACTAGGCACATGATGCGAGGCTGCGGCGGGACAGGAGTCGCGAGAGCGCGGCGGGAGGAGCGAGGGTGCGGGGCAAGTTGCGGCCGCTCAGACGGGACGGCGGGCCTGGCGTGGGTCGGCGCCCCTGGCGTTGTCATTCCGAGCGGAGTCTGCGGAGCCGCCGGTCCGCTCGGGACGACAACGTTTGGCTAGCCGAGGGGCGCGGAGCTCGCCGCCGCCGGCCGGGCGGGGCTCCCCCCGGTCGGGGGGCAGGCAAGACCCCGCCCTACCGGTAACGCCGGCTAGAGCCCGATCCTGAAGCGCTGCTGGCGGCCGACTCCGTCACGACCCCCGGGGTCTTCCGCGCGTCTTCGCGGTCTTCCGCGCCGTCTTCGCGGTCTGCCGCGCCGTCTTCGCGGTCTGCCGCGCCGTCTTCGCGGTCTGCCGCGCCGTCTTCGCGGTCT
>JAAZBY010000411.1 GCA_012513595.1 Chloroflexota bacterium | reverse complement strand
CCGATGCGCTCCCGCTCGCGGTCCACGCTCAGGACGATCACCTCGACCTCGTCGCCCACGCTAAGGACGTCGCCGGGGCGCTCGACATGCTTCCAGTCCAGCTCGGAGATGTGGACCAGGCCATCGATGCCACCCAGATCCACAAAGGCGCCAAAGTCGACGATGTTGCGCACCACGCCGCGATGGACCTGCCCCTCCTGGATGTCGCCGATCAGCTCGTGGCGACGGCGGCGGTCAGCGGCCCGCTTGGACAGAACCAGTCGCCGCCGCGGCTGGTTCACCTCGATGACGGCCAGGGTGAGGGTCTTGCCGACCAGCTCCGCCTTGGGATCCTGGTCGCGGCCCTGGCGGGAACCAGACGGCAGGGCGCCCAGGTGTGAGTTCGGCACAAAGCCGTTCAGGCGGCCGAACGAGACGATGACGCCTCCTCGGTTGTGATCAATCACTTCCGCCTCGATCAGCTCGCCGTTCTCCAGCAGCGTCTCGGCGCGCAGCCAGTCGTTCTGCTGCAGCCCGCGGTTCAGCGAGACGGGCAGGCCCTCCTCGTCACCCCAGGTGCGCAGAATGGCCACCGGAATGTGGTCGCCAACCTGCAGGCTCTGGACATATTCCTTGTCCACCTGCTGCAGATCGCGCGGAGCGATGATACCGTCGCGCTTGAGGCCCAGATCCACGACGATGTCGTTGTCGCCAATGGATAGGATAACGGCCTCACGAATCTCCCCGCGGCGCGGCTGCGTATAGTCGTACTCGCCGAGAATCATCTCGGCCAGGAGATCGCGCTGCTCCTGTCGTTCCTGCTCGGTCATACTCGTGTCGTACCTCCGTTGTGGTTTTGGACGCACCGCGGTGGTCGATCTCCTCAGCCCGCCATCCGCGCTCTCAGGGCGTCGCGCAGGCCAGCCCGATGCCGGCAGCCGCCACTGGCGTGGGCGCATACCCCAGATGCAGGCGGTAGAAGCTGTCGTGCGCTGCCAGGTTCTCGCCGCCGCCCGAGTCCGCCTCAGGGGCGAGGGCGCCAGCCTTCCCGCTCGACGAGGGGGCCCGGTTGCCGACAGGCGAGGGATGGGGCGTCTCGGGGCGTGGCCCGCCCTGGCCGGCCGAAGCCTGCAGGGCCTTGGGTTTGCCGCCCTGAGTGTGCTCCGCCGACGACCAGCCGTACGGGCCGAGGTCTCTCGGCACCAGAACGATGCAATCCATCGCCCCATCATACACGTAGACGGCATTATTGGCAAGTAGCAGCATTTCATATCCGGGCAGCGGCGCGCTGCCTGCGGCGCCCGGCCGGCAGCCTGCCAACGGCACGCCTACCATAGCGCGGTGCACCTCACGCACGACAACGACCTGTTCCGGCACGCCGGCCCGCTCGGCAGCGTCGGCCACGGCCAGGTGCATCAGGCGCGTCAGTTCGCTCGGGGGCGCCCCTGAACCCGGCCGCCACGACGATAGCCACCCCACCGAGGCCATCGCCACCGCCATCACGATGCTCACCAGTCGAGGAGTCATCCTGACCTCCACTATCCTCACGTCCGCACGCCGGACGATCTCGCTCAGCAGCAGGCTTCCGGCTTTTGGACGTCCCCGGCTGCCCGCACGTTCCGCTCTGCCCACCGTAACCAGAACCCCGCGCCGGCCGACGAGAT
>JAAZBY010000410.1 GCA_012513595.1 Chloroflexota bacterium | reverse complement strand
TGGGCGCGGGTGTGGGCGGGTTCCTAGCACTCATGTTGTACGCGCTGTGTTACGCCTCCGGCAGCGCCGACCTCGAGCGCGAGGCGTACGCCCAGGGGCGCCAGGACGAGCGGGCCGAGGCGGAAGCGCGGCGATAAGGCTGTTGGGGCGCGAACAGGGCGGGCGCCCCAATGGCGAAAGGGGAAGGGGAGCACGGTGGCTAACGCTATTGCCTCGCGCGCGGCGAGACTGGTCTACATTCGCGATCTGCTTTACGAGGCGCCGCGCTCGACGCGGGACCTGGCGGCGCTGTGCGGGGTGAGCGTGGGGACGATCTGCCGGGACCTGATCGCCCTGCAGCTGGACCCGCTGAGGGTGCCGCTCGTGGTGATGGACGGGCACAAGTGGGCGATTCTGGACCACGAGCGGCCGTGATATTGCAGGTTTGGCAAGGTCGGCAGGGTAGACTCGGGGTAGGGGCAACCCGGGTCCTTTTGTGGCAGCGGGAACGGGGCAGAGGGATATGGGCGGTTCGCAGCTGACGGCCAGGCGGCTGAACGCCAAGCGGCAGGCGTTCGTCGCCGAGTATCTGCGGTGCTGGAACGCCAGCGAGGCGGCACGGCGCGCGGGGTACAGGCACCCGATGCAGTACGGGTCGTACTTGATAAATCTTGAAGTTGTGGCTCAAGAAATCAGGGCGCGGTTGGCGGAAAAAGCGATGAGCGCGGATGAGGTACTGACGCGGCTGGCGGAGCAGGCGAGGGCCGAGTATGCGCAGTATTTGACCGATGACGGAAAGATTGATCTGCAGGCCGTGATCGACGATGGGAAAGCGCACCTGATCAAGAGCATGAAGCGGGACCGTGGGGGCAACCTCGTCGTGGAGTTCTACGATGCGCAGGCGGCGCTGGCGCTGATCGGCCGGCACCTGAAGCTATTCACGGACAACGTGAACCACTCGGGGGCGGTAGGGGGGGTGATCGCGGTGCTGCCGGCCATTGAGGAGCCGGACGGGCCGGCGGCGAGCGGGGGCGGGGATGGCGGCGATGTGGCGCCCGCATAGGGGGCCCCAGGAGCGCTTTCACGCCTCGGGGGCGTTCGAGCTCTTGTACGGCGGCGCGGCTGGCGGTGGGAAATCGGACAGCCTGCTGATGGAGGCGCTCCGCTACGTGCACGTGCCGGGGTACGCGGCGGTGATCCTGCGGCGCTCGTACCCGATGCTGGCCCAGGCGGGCGGGCTGATCCCGCGGGCGCGGGAGCTACTGACGGGGGTAGCGCGGTGGAACGAGCAGCGCAAGACGTGGACGTTTGCCAGCGGGGCGACGTTGGAGTTCGGGAACATGCTGCACGAGAACGACCGCTACGACTATCAGGGGGCGGCGTTTGCGTACGTGGGGTTTGACGAGCTGACGCAGTTCACCGAGGCGCAGTATCTCTATCTGTTCAGCCGGGCGCGGACGACGGCCGCGATGCCGGACGGGCGGGCGGTGCCGGTACGGGTGCGGGCGACGACGAACCCGGGCGGGGAGGGGCACGAGTGGGTGCGCAGGCGCTGGGGGGCGTGGTTGGGGGATGCGCCGACGGCGCGCTCGGGGGAGGTGCGCCACTACCGGCAGGTGGACGACGTCGACCGGGAGACGACGGCGGACGACCCGGGGGCGCTCTCGCGGCAGTTCATCGCGGCGAGCGTGTACGACAACCCGACGTTGTTGAGCAACGATCCGGCGTATATCCAGCGGCTCGAGGCGTTGCCGCTGATTGAGCGGGAGAGGCTGCTGGGGGGGAACTGGTCGATCGCGCCGGCGGGGAACGTGTTTCGGCGCGAGTGGTTCCGGGTGGTGGAGAGGGCGCCGGAGGGGTTGCGTTGGGCGCGCTATTGGGACCTGGCGGCGAGCACCAAGACGACGGCGGACTATACGGCGAGCGTGGCGGTGGCGATGGGGCCGGACGGGACGGTGTACTTGAGGGACATGATCCGGGGGCGGTGGGAGTGGCCGGATCAGGAGCGCATCCTGGTGCAGACGATGTTGACGGAGCCGAGCACGGACCACGGCATCGAGCAGGCGCTGCACGGCATTGCGGCGTGGCAGGCGCTGGTGCGCCGTCCGGAGCTGGCGCGCGTGGCAATACGGGGCGTCGTGGTGGACAAGGACAAGCTGACGCGGGCGCTGCCGCTATCGGCGCGGGCGGAGCAGGGCAAGGTGGCGCTGGTGGCGGGGGATTGGAACGTGGCGTTCCTGAACGAGCTAGGCATGTTCAGCGGCGACGGCACGGCGCATGACGACCAGGTGGACACGGCGGCGGGGGGCTTGGCGATGCTGAGCCGGCCGATGGGCGTCGAGTACGCGCCGAATCTGTGGAGGTAGGCGATGGGGATGGAGACGCTGAGTATCGTCGACCAGCACCTGATGGCGAACGTGGTGGCTGACGATCTGGTGCGGTTGCAGCGCTACCGTGAGGCCTGGGAGGCGTACCACGGGACGTTCCCGGAGCCGCTGAAGGTGCGGCCGGGCCAGCCGAACGACAATGTGATCGCCAACTATGCGCGGGTGGTGGTCGACAAGGGGGTGTCGTTCCTATTTGGGGAGGAGTTGCGGTTCGAGCTGGACGAGACGGCCTACACGGCGGAGGAGCGCTGGCTGGAGGCCTGTTGGGCGGCGAACGGCGGGGTGACGACGCTGCAGAAGCTGGCGTTGAACGGCGCAGTCTGCGGGCATACGTTCGTCAAGCTCGTGCCGGCGCGGCCGGGCCAGGAGTACCC
>JAAZBY010000409.1 GCA_012513595.1 Chloroflexota bacterium | reverse complement strand
TAGGCCAGCATCTCCATCACGGCCGTGGCGGCGCCCATGGCCGCCTCGATCTGCATGATGTCGGGGCGCCGGTCGAACACGGAAAAACCCGTCAGGACGGCGTCGTGGGTCGTGTACTTGCCGGGGCCGGTGTAGACGCGGCGGTGTTGCTCAAGGAGCAGCGCCGCCCGCTCTCCGTTGCCCATGCGCGCCCACAGGATGGCCGCCCAGGGCAGGCACCAGCCGGTCCACTCGCCCATGCCGAGGCGCGTCCAGGTGCGGGCCGTGTTCTCCAGGAGGGTGCGGTCGCCGGGCGAGTTCCAGTAGTCGACGACGTCAAAGGGGTACAGGGCGGCCATGTGGGAGTGATGCCGGTGTGAGTGCGCCAGGGGTTGGCCGTCCCACAGGACCAACTCGCGCCGGCTCCCCTCGCCGGCCAGGCTGCCGATCGGCAGGCGCTCCGCGATCTGCTGCCAGCGGCAAATGTCCTCGTCCACCCCGAGGATGGCGGCCGAGCGCAGCAGCGCCCGGCACAGAAAGTGGATGATGGCCAGCTGAAAGGAGGCGTTGGCCCCCCAGGCCCACATCGCCGAGCCCTCGTACTCCGGAGAGACGCTCACGGGCAGCGTCAGCGTGCCGTCGGGGCGCTCCTCGAGCATCGCCTCATAGACGCGCAACGTGTCGCGCATGAAGGGGAAGGCGGTGCGCCGCAGGAAATCGGTATCCAGGGTGTACAGGTAGTACTGCCACATCATGTGCGCCACCCAGCCCGTGGAGCCGTGGTCGATGGCGCCCGTCCAGAAGCCGCCCATGCACGTGCAGCGGTCGTCCACGGCGTGGTGCACCATCAGGCCACCCTGCAGGCCGAGGAACTCACGCGGGATCTCGCGGAGGCGCGGCTCCCAGGAGGCGATCAGGTCAAACAACGGGCCGAGCATCTCCAGGTGATTGCCCGGGTAGGCCGGCCAGTAGCACTCCTGGACGTTGATGTTCAGGTGATAGTCACACTGCCAGGGGGGCAGGCGGTACTCCTCCACCCAGGGGCCCTGCAAGGTGGCGGCGGGCGCGCCGGGCGCGGCGATGCCGGCCAGCTTGGCCATGCCCAGGTCATAGGCCTCCTGCAGGGTGGCGTCGGGCACGGTGATCCAGGGGCTCTGCCGCCAGTAGCGTCGCCACCAGGCCGCTTCAGACTCTGCCAGGGCCTCGTAGCCCTGTTCGAGGGCCCAGTCGAGCTCGGCCTGAGCGTTCTGGCGGGCCTCGTTCCGGTCCGCGCCGTAGGCGGCAGCCACCACAAGGTCCGTGCGCTGCCCCGGGCCGGCGACGAGAATCCAGCCCACGTAGAGGCCCGGGTCCGCCGGCAGGGCCTGATACCACCCGCCGGAGGAGGTGCTCTCCTCCACCTCGGCAGGGGGAAAGCCGTAGGCGCTATAGTACGCCAGCACCTCGTCGGCATCAGGCGGGCAGGAGACGGGCCGCACCGCGGCGGCGGCGACGCCCCGCAGCCGCAACGCGAGCAACGGGCGCCCGCGCGGTACCAGCGCCTGAACGGTCACAGGGCGGTCGCCGGCCAGAGACAGGTCGGCCGTTCCCTGGGCCACGCTCAGCCAGCCGTCGCGGAGGGCCAGGCCCTCGCCGAGCTGCACGTCCACGCGGCCCATGGGCAGGCGGCTGGGGCGGGGCGGCGTTCCGGCGCTCTCTTGCGCAGAGCCCTCAAAGACCCGGCGCAGCTCCGCCTCATTGCCCTCGCCGAGCCAGCGGCGCAGGTTCGCGTAGGTGGCCTCCGCGCCGAAGGTGATCCCGCCGCGGTGGTCCCAGTAGTCCGAGCGGTTGATGGTCATCTGCAGGCGGTTCCCCTCCCCCCACAGGAGGGCCCCAAAGAGGGCGTTCCCGAGGGGCAGCCCATCGTGGGGCGTGCGGGCCGGAATGGGCCAGGGGAGTGCCTGCGGCAACGGGCGTTGCGGGCTGACGGTCATCGCGACCTCCTTGGACGCCTGGCTAGGGGAACGGCCAGTATTGTACGCCGAGGACGGCGCGTTTTCCAGTAGTCGTATTCATTCACCTAAAATGTCACCGGGGGCTTACAGTTCCTTCAAATGATAATGTCACCGGAGGAACTATGCCCGCCGCGCCAGCAGACGACGCCATGACCATCGACGAACGCCGCAAGTACCTGCGCACCATGCAGAAGCGCTACCGCGCCGCCGACCGGCGGGGGCGGGGGGAGCTCCTTGACGAGATGCAGACGGTTACCGAGCTAGACCGCAAGTACCTGATCCGGCTGATGCAGACCGACCTGAGCCGCCAGCCCCGCCGGAGGGAGCGCGGTCGCGCCTATGGGGCCGAGGTCGACGACGCCCTGCGCGTGATCGCCGAGAGCTTCGACTACCCGGCCCCCGAGCGCCTGACGCCCAACCTGGTCTGGATGGCCACGTCGCTAGCCAGCCACGGCGAGCTGCGCCTCACTCCCCAGCTCCAGGAGCAACTCGGCACCGTCAGCACCTCCACCGTGGCGCGCATCCTCGCGCGCCTTCGCCAGGACACCCCCCGGCTACCGCGCAAGGGCCCCCAGGAGGCCAACCGCCTGCGGCGCGAGGTGCCCATGCGCCGCATCCCCTGGAACGAACCCCACCCCGGCCACTTCGAGGCCGATCTCGTCCACCACTCCGGAGCGGAAACGCGCGGGGACTATGTGCATACCCTACAGTTGATCGACGTAGCCACCGGCTGGAGCGAGCGGGTGGCGCTGTTAGGACGCAGCTTCCGGGTGATGCGCGACGCCTTCCAGCACATTCTGCAGCGCCTCCCCTTCGCCGTCCTGGAGATCCACCCGGACAACGGCGGGGAGTTCTTCAGCCAGCACCTCCTGACCTTCTGGGGCGAGCGTATCCAGGGCCTGACCCTCTCGCGCAGCCGCCCCTGGCAGAAGAACGACAACCGCTTCGTGGAGCAGAAGAACGACTCCCTCGTGCGTCGCTATCTGGGCCACGAGCGGCTCGACACGGTGGCGCAGACCCGCGCCCTCAATGCCCTCTACGACCACATGTGGCTCTACTACAACCTGTTCCAGCCCGTCATGCGCCTGGAGGCCAAGGACGTGATCTGTGAGGAGGGGGGCGCGCGGCGCGTGCGCCGCCGCTACGATGAGGCCCGCACCCCCTTCGACCGCCTGTGCGCCACGGAAGCCCTGTGCTCCCTGGTGCGCGACCGCCTCTCCCGCCAGCGCGACCGGACGAACCCCCGCCAGCTGCGCCAGAGCATCCAGGACGGGCTCGGGGAGCTGTGGCAGCTGCCGGGTGCCGTCCCCGGGCGCACCGAAGACATCCATGACTCCCTTCTGCACCCCGAGCTCTTCACTCGGCAGGAGGTTGCCGGGTGACATTATCATTTGACCGGCAGATCCGTCAGAGTGACATTATCATTTGACTTGACACGAAGCGGGGCGGCCCGGACGGGAGGCGTCGAGCGGCGGGTTCTGGCCACTTGCCAGGCCGTGCCCCAACGCGTACCATCGCGACGGATGCCAACTGATGGGAGGTTTCTGTATGCGAGTGGAGCTCAAGTACGGTCGCCATGGCCTGGCCGTGACCGTTCCCGACGCGGCGACCGTCCTGTCGCCGAACGAGGCCCCCGGGCTGCCCGACGAAGCAGGGGCGCTGCGGGAGGCCCTGCAGCACCCGATCGGCACCGTCCCCCTGCGCGAGGCCGTCCGGCCGGACGACTCCGTCGTCATCGTTTTCAGTGACATCACCCGTCCCATGCCCAACGACCGCGTGTTGCCGGTGCTCCTCGCGGAGCTGGCCGCGGCGGGCCTGCCGCGCGAACAGATCACCCTGCTCAACGCCACCGGCACCCATCGGGCCAACACCCCTGCGGAGCTGGCGGAGATGCTCGGCCCCGACGTGGCCGGCAACTACCGCGTGGAGCAGCATAACGCCTTCCGGCGGGAAGACCATGTCGACGTCGGCGTCACTCCCTATGGACGGCGTGCCCTCGTCGACCGCATCTACCACCAGGCCTCGTTCAAGATCGTCACCGGCTTTATCGAGCCGCACATCTTTGCCGGGTTCAGTGGCGGCCCCAAGGGGCTGCTGCCCGGCGTCGCCGGGATCGACTCGATCATGGGCAACCACTCCTTCGGGATGCTCGACCATGAGCGCGCCACCTGGGGCCAGACCGCTGGCAACCCTACCTGGGAGGAGATGAGCGCTTTTGCCCGGCTGGATCCGCCCGATCTGCTTCTGAACGTGACGCTCAACAGCGCGCGCGAGATCACCGGCGTTTTCTGCGGCGAGCTGTGGCGGGCGCACGAGCGCGGGGTCGCCTTTGTGCGCCAGACGGCCATGGTGCCGGTGGAGGCGCCTTTCGACGTCGTGCTGGTGACCAACAGCGGCTACCC
>JAAZBY010000408.1 GCA_012513595.1 Chloroflexota bacterium | reverse complement strand
TAGAGGGGCCGGCCGAGGGGCGTGGCGTCGAGGAGCGGGGTGAGGCCGGCGGTACGGAGCGCATCGAGCGCCGCGCCCAGGAGGCGGCCCCCCAGCCCCCGGCGGCGCCAGGCGGCGTCAACGATCACCATGCTCACCCAACCGGCACACGGCGGGTAGGGGAGCGTGCAGGCGGTGCCCACCAGCGCGCCGCCGGGCGCCACGAGGCCGAACGCCTCGCCGAGATCCAGGAACACGCGCCAGTCGGCGGCCACCTGGTTCCAGCCGGCCCCCACCGAGAGGGCGAGGGCCGCCTCCACGTCCTCCGCCGCTAGGGGGCGCAGGATAACCTCCCCCTTGGACGTCCCGGCCGCCATCTCAGTAGGTCCCAGAACGACTGCGCATGAGCGACCTCCTACTTCAGAGCCATCGACGGAGGGGTTACGCTCAATGCGCCGCCGCCCGCGCATGCACCTCCTGGTTGGCAGCCGAAAACGGCACCGCCCTGCGTGTCGAACGTGCCTGCGCGGTGGGACGTTCTCCTGGCAAGCGAGGACCGCGGCAGGCGCATGACCGGCTACGGAGACACCCACGGGAGCGTTGGCCAGCACGATTCGCGTTCACGCTCCGCGGAGGGCGCCCTTGAGTGCGAGTGAAGGTAGCACGCCATCTCGCCCTTGACAAGGGCGAGATGGCGCTGAACAGGGACCTGTGCAGGAGGTACTGATGCGCGCTAACGCGCGACCTCCAGGATGTCGCCCGTGTGCGCATCGATGACGTACGATGCATGTTGCGGGATGTACCGCTCGCCGATGGCCTCCGGCAACACCGGCAGGTCGCTCTCGAGGGTCACCAGCCAGCGCAGTATCTGCGGCCGCCCGCGATCGTTTTGCAGCCACCACACGTCCAGCTCGGCCTTGCTGGTAACAACCGGAGCACCAAAGTCCTTAGCGGCGATCGCCAGCGCCTGATCGCTGCCGACCTTGGGTTCGACGTCCACGGTCACCTTGGTGGCGGGCACCTGCATAAAGCTCACCACAGCACCGCTTGCCGCATCTACCGACACAGCAACTCGTTGCAGGCCGAGTGCGCCCTGGGATCCGAGTCGCTCACCCCAGAGGAACGCATAGTGCCTACCACCTGCTTCGCCGTGGTCCTCAAGCTTCTCGCTGAGTAGCGTCAGCGCGCCAAAGCCCTCGACGCGCGCGCTGGCGAACTCGCTCGCCGCCTGTAGGGACTGCCCGCGGTCGAGAACCGTATCCGCGCGCTGCCCATACGTAGGCGTGGACGCTACCACTACGATGCGTCGCTCTTGATCCACAGCGTATATGGCCGTGCCGTCCGCTGTCCTGCATGTGCGCTGCGTTGCAGGAAGCGGCTCGTCTGCCAGCGGTGTAACGACAAGATCCAGGTCCGGCATGCCCATGAACTCCCGGACGATTTGCTGCACGATGCTATCGGAAGGGGTGCTTCCCCCTGCGGAAACGTCGTGAATCAAGGAGACGCTCACTACCCCAAGCATGAGGGCTACGGCCGCCATTATGTGTGACCTTCTCATGGTCGTTTCCTCTTGTCGCGGCCGGCTACTTGTAGCCAGCAGGTGTGATCTTCTGGCCTCCATTGCCCCAGGTTGACCAAGTATCAACACCCTCGTATTGGCCACGGGCCGCGTAATACTGGTCTTTAGCGTAGGCTGCGGCCGCGTTCACGGTGTTTCCGCTGCGCATGGCGTTCCAGAAGAACCACGACCACGTATTTGCCGGTCCTGTCGTCGCATGCGACCCAAGGAGAACCTGTCCATAGAAGCCGATGGCGGCTCCCGACCCGGACGCCACGGCCCTGCTGGTGATGTGGTCCGTTCCCTGGGCGGTGTTGCATCCGTAAAAGGCTGCTAGCCTCATACCTGAGAGATCGTACTCCGCGATCATACCCTTGGTCAAGTCGGTGTGCTGGCCAAGTTCGTAGCAGAGCATCAGCTGGCTGTTGGCATGGCCGTAGATGGACCACACGGCGTCGTGTACCATCTGCGGGCCTGCAATGTGCGCAGGGACCGTTCATCCAGTGCTCGGCATCATAGCCAACTGCATACTGGTTCGTCGCCGCCGTCAATGCTGCGTCATTTGTAAAGTGATTTGGTGTCGGATATACGTAATGGAAATTGTCGGCGCGGGGTGGATCATGATAGATCGTGGCGTGTACGGACGCCGCGGTCGCCATGGCTAGCGCCACAAGAAGCGCTAAGAGCGCTGCCGTACTTCGTGTGTCCGCGAGTGTTCGTTGCCCGCATCATGTGGCCTCCTTCCGTCGATACCATACAGGACTGCGTGCGCGGTACTCCACCGGTTCACTCGCGACAGGTCGGGGGCGACACCTCCTTTCTGCCGTCTATCTATGGGTTGGCGCTACGCCGACTCGGCAGACCTGTAAGGGAAGTCCTTGTCGGCGAGACACATAGACGGTACTTCGAGTGCCTTTGGTCGAGTCGTTCGGCGTGCGAGGGCTGGCCTGCCCGTTAGACTCCAGGGGCTGGAAGGACATCCGCGCCATGTAGTACCCACACAGTAACAGATCCTCTGCAGGTCACCAGATACAGGTGTACCGAATGCACAGTATGCGTGTCCCTATTGATAGGGCGGCACTGGGCTTGCACTGGCGCCGGTTCAGCTTGACCAGGCCGCTTAGGACGTCGATCAACTCGTCGGCGCACGACGCTGGTGTGGGGTCTCCGTGTGCGCCGGGCGCCAGCCATCCGGGATGAGAGCGGCGCGCCCTGGAGGCCGATCCTGCTGCTCGAGGGGCCATTCTCAGAGTAGAGTAATGCGGTGACTGCCCCAGCAGAGGGGGGGCAGTCACCGCATTACTCTACTCTGAAGGTAGGCTCCGGCACAGGCATGGGAACAGGCAAGCCCCTGCCTTCACTCCGGATCGCCTGCGCCTGGCGCACATGACGACTCCGGTACAAAACGGAGTAGGCTACTCGGGTGGTGAGCGCGGTGCCGCCGTTTTCCGGGGGAGCGCCACAGGCGGGCGACAACTTTACCGGCATTCTAGTGCTCGGTCGCACCAGAATTCCTATGGTACCTCCGCTCCCTACCCCACACGATCGCCTCGGCCCGCGACGCCACACCGAGCTTGCCGTAGAGCACGCTCACGTAGTTGCGCACCGTCTGCGGCGCCAGGCACAGCGCGGCGGCGATGTCCGCATTGGTGCGGCCTGAGGCCAGCAGTGCGAGCACCTCTCGCTCGCGCGGCGTCAGTCCGTCGTCTGCACCGACGCTCTCTTGCCTCGAGGGGCCGACAGTACCGAGGAGGCGGGAGCTTAGCCAGCAGTCCCCAGAGAGGGCGGCGCGGATGGCGCGGATGAGGCAATCAGGAGTATCCTCCCGGAGCAGGTACCCGCACGCCCCGCATGTCACTAGCGCCTGCGCCGCCGCCAGGTTCTCTTCCCCGCCGTATACCAGCGCACACAACCTGCTCTCACGGGTGAGCTGCGCCACAACCTCCGTGAGGGGCAGGCCTGGCAGTCGGTAGCCAAGTAGGGCTACCTGCGGCTGTAGCCGCCGCACGAGCTCGGCCGCGGCACGGCCGTCGGCTGCCACACCCGCCACCTCCAGGTCCGGCTCGGCGGTGATGGCACTGCACACGCCGGCACGCGCTAGGGGGTAGTCATCGCACACGACGATGTAGGCGACTTCGCTGTCTGCCATGGCGGCTTGCTCCGTCGGATGATCTTCGTCTCGATCCTCTGGCTCGCACCCCTCTCAGTAGCATGACGAGCAGATGCTGGTGAAGGTTCCATGTTCATCTGCCGTCGACTGGCGTGCAGTGCGACGACGCGATATGCGGTTCGCCGGCACCGGGTGGATTGGCGGGGTACCAGCGGCATGAGCTGCCGTGGCAGGCTAGAAAGCTGGTCAAATGGTCGGTCGCCTGTGTTGCGCACCGCTGGGGAGTGGCGCGGCACTCGCCATTGCACTGCGCTACTGCGCCTTATATCAGAGACGTCATGCGCGCCGGCGCGCATGACGTCTCTGATACCACCGCCGCATGCCCACCACTCGCCCGCGTTCTAGTATTCGTAGCAAGACCCGCCGATGAACTCGCGCAGGAGCGAGTCGGGCGGGATGACGGACTCGTCCTCCACCGGGCGCACCGCCTCCAGGAGCCGGTAGACGCGCTCGGCGCGCTCGGCGGCATCCTGGCGGAGGGGGTCGTCGCGGTAGGCCTCGCGCCACTCGCTAAAGCCCTCCAGGAGCCGGGCGCGCATGGCGGGTAGCTCGTAGGGCAGGCTGCTGTTCACCACGTAATCCACGGTGCCCACATAGGGGATGATGTTGCGCATCTCGCTGGCCCGCACATAGTGCCAGTGCTCGAGCGTCTGGCGGGGGCTGTAGGCGCGGTGCGTCGCGTCGCGCACCATGCGGCGCATCAGGCG
>JAAZBY010000407.1 GCA_012513595.1 Chloroflexota bacterium | reverse complement strand
TGATCGTAGGAGCGGGTCTGGTGGCTGTCCAGAACGCCGTACAGGAGCATCGATCGGTCGCCCGTCAGGAGGGCCTCGATGTTCCGCTCCATGTTCAGCCAGCCGGGCAGGATCTGCTCGAGCATGACCTTCTTGGGCAGCGCCGGCACGCGCAGCGGCTGGATGCCCTTCACGTTCACGACGGCCGGCACTTCGACGGCCACGTCGTCGGGCAGGCCGGGCAGGGCGCCGTTGTTGCGCACGTTGACCTGGAACTGCCCCTCGTTGTTGTTCACCAGGGCGTCGATGATCGGCACGTGCTGCTCACGCCCAATGTCGGTGCCAAAGACGTCCACCGGGCGGATGTCCTTGTCGTAGGCCGACTTGATCATGCGCTCGTACTGGGCTTCCTTGTTCTCGATGATGCGGTCGCGGCCGGCGGGGGTGTCTCCGCCGCCGATGGGCAGCCCGTACCAGCGCTCGCGCGCCTCGGCGCCGGTGTGGTACCACCAGCCGCCGCTACGCGGCGTGTCGCCGATCGGCATCAGGCCAAACATCTTGTACTGATGGATGGCCGCCGGCGACATCTGCGCCGGGATGCCCTGCTCGGTCTTTTGCTTTTCTGCCCAGTACGCGGCCGCCTCTTCGTCGATCCACTTGTCGATCAGCGGGTAGGCGTCCTTCCCCTCGTAGAAAAAGTCGGTCATCCAGATGTTGTGGTTCAGGCCGGGCGCCTGCCAGGTGATCTTGTCCACGTCGAGCCCCAGGGTCCTGGCGATGGTCTGGTAGCCATAGTGGCCGTGGCAGATGCCGACCATGTTGATGCTCGTCTCCCGCGTGACCAGCGTGGTGCCGGTAGAGACGGGGTTGCCGGCCTGGATCAGCAGTGCCTTCGGGCAGAGCCGCTCCATGTCGCGGGCGACGTCGAGCATCAGCTGCAGGTTGTAGTAAGAGAACATCCCCGAGCGACCATAGTAGTAGCCCTTGGAGTCGGCCAAGACGCGGCCCTTGCGGTTATAGTACTCGTCGTTCACCGTGACGCTGGAGACCACAAAATCAGCGCCCTGGATGGCCTCCTCACGGCAGGTGGTCTTCTCGAGCCGGAGGTCGGCGCTGACATCCTCGGCGTAGCGCCGGGCCATGTTGTAGATGATGTCGAGGCGTTCCTCGTTGATGTCCATAAAGGTGACCGTGCTGCCAGCCAGGCTTGGCGTCAGGCACATTCCCTTGACGAGGTGCAGCGAGAAAACAACGCTTCCAGCGCCGATAATCGTAACCTTTACCGAAGCCACCTGATCCTCCTCGTTCCCTTGCATGCGTCAACACGATGCCAGCGTGACCAGACTGCTATGCGGTGGGCGGCCAGGTGCCCGCGGGCCGGCCGGTCCACCGCGATCCCAGGTACCCCGCAGCGCGTGGGCTACAGGGGCTTGGGGTACTTCCAGAATGCGTTGGCGTCTTCGTTGCCCGGAGTGTTCAGGATCTCCTCGAGCGCCGCATAGGCGTCATCGTAGGAGCGGGTCTGATGGTTCTCCAGGACGCCGTACAGGAGCATGGACCGATCGCGCGACTTGAACGCCGCCAGGCCGCGCTCGATCTGCAGCCACTCGGGTAGAATCTGCTCGAGCATGATCTTTTCCGGCAGCGGCTCGACGCGCAGCGGCTGAATGCCCTTGGCGTTCACGATGGCCGGCACTTCCACGGCCATGTCATCCGGGAGGCCCGCCAAGGCCCCCCTGTTGGGGACGTTTACCTGCACCTGCTGCTCGACGTTGTTGGCCAACCCCTCGATGATCATCAGGTGCTGCTCGCGGGTCTTGGTGCCGCCAAAGTGCTCCACGAGGCTGGCCTTGGGGTCGTCAGCCACCCGCCGCATCTCGGCAAGGCGCTTCTCCTGGCCCTCGACGTAGAACACGCGGGCAACGGGCGTGTCGGGCCCGCCCCAGGGCTGGCCGAACCAGCGCAGCTTGGTGTCCATGTCCGTGTGATACCACCAGCCGCCACGCCGCGGCGTGTCTCCAATAGGCATCAGACCGAACATGTGGTACTGGTGGATGGTGCCGCGCGACATCTGCGTATCGTGGGTGCGCTCGGCCACATGGGTGCGCCAGTATTCTTCGGCCTCGTTGGCGATCCACTCATCCAGCAGGGGATAGGCGTCCTTGCCCTTGTAGTAAAAGTGGGTCAGCCAGATGTTGTGGTTGATGCCGGGGGCCTGCCAGGTGATGTCTTCTGTGTCTTCCAGGCCAAGGGTCTTGGCGATCTCGTACACCCCATAGTGCCCGTGGCAGAGGCCGACGACGTTCACATCGGTCTCACGGGTCATCAGCGTGGTGCCGCCAGAGACGGGGTTCTGGGTCTGGATGAGCCAGGCCTTGGGGCTCAGGCGGGCGATGTCGGCGCAGACGTCGAGCATGAACTGGTACGTCTCGGCGCCGCCGGTTGATACGCCCCCGTAAAAGTAGCCATACTTTTCCGTGATCTCGCGCATGGCCCGCGCGTGGTAGTGCCCCTTGATAAAGGCGGTGTTGATGACAAAATCAGCGTCGCGGATAGATGCCTGCCGGTCCATAGTGGTCTCGAAGCGCAGATCGGCGCCGACCTCGTTCGCGTAGCGGGTGGCCAGCTTGACGATCATGTCGAGCCGTTCCGGGGCGATGTCCATGAAGGAAATGAGGCTTCCGGCCAGGCTCTGGGTCAGGCATACATCCTTTACCAGGCCCAAGGAGAACCCCGCACTACCGGCTCCGATGATGCTGATCTTCAAGGGGGTTGCCATACTCCGATGCTCCTTCCTGCTCATGCAATGAACGCATCACACCAGGCACACAGACGAGGCAGCCGCCTTCCCCCTTTCCGCGACGCGCCCGCCCGCTAGTTGCACGTCAAAATGTCGTGCACGCAAGCATCATAACAGATCGCGGGGGAGGGTCAAGCGCGTTCGCGCCCGCCAAGGGAGCACGCCGGCGGGGTGGCGCGCGGCACGGGTCGGGAGGGCGCCCCAACAGGCAGCCGGCCAGCGATGTGCTGGCCGGCTGCAGGGTGAGGCGTGAGGGCCGCCTGAGCGCTGCGTGCAGCGCCTAGACGGTGTGCTTCTCCGGCTCGTCCCAGTACCAGGTGG
>JAAZBY010000406.1 GCA_012513595.1 Chloroflexota bacterium | reverse complement strand
TCGGCGGTGAACTCGACCCCGTCGCTCCAGTAGACGCCCTTGCGGAGCGGGACGGTCATCTGGAGAAAGTCGTCGCTGTAGACCGGCTTTTCGGCGGCCAGCGAGTTGATCCACTCGCCGGTCTGCTGGTCCAGGTACCACAGCGTGTCAAAGATCAGGCCCTGGCGTGTGGGGCTGGGCGGGCCAGACACCAGCAGGTTATAGTTGTTCACCACACTATAGCGGAAGATCTGGTCCACCACGTAGACCTGCTCACGGGGGATCTCGACGGGGATCTGGGTTTCGATGTGGCGGGCCGGGGCGGGCTGGGCAGCCGGCACAGCGCCCGGGGTGGCTGGCACTGCCACGCAGCCGAGCAACAGGGCACTCAGCACTAGCAGCGACACGAGCGACCGGAAGAATCTAGCACGCATGGTGCGCCTCCTCGCTACAGCGGGTACCGCGTCGTACGCAATGCGATCGTGCCGCAAGGGACGGGCAGACCACCCCCTTTTGCTCGCGCTAGGCGCGCCGGGTTCGGCCGGCGCGTACAGGCAACGCCAGGTTCGGGAGATGTACTACACGCCAACACGGGGTAACGGGGAAACGCTCGGTCTAGCGGTGAACTGCCGGAACTGTGGGTACAACGCGAGGAAAACGACCCGCAACGGTCCATAGCGATAGTATCACGCCGGCCAAGCCAAGTCAAGCCAAGGCGGCCGGCGGCGTTCTGCCGATGGAAGAGAGGAAGAGAAGAAGAGAAGAAGGACAGGATTTACAGGATTTACAGGATTTCAAGACCTTTGGAGATGCAGGCTTATCTAGGCAAGTCTGGCGCGTCCTCAGGATTCATAATCCTGTCAATCCTGTGAATCCTGTCTCTCTTCTCCCCCCGGTGGCGGTCTGCTGATGGAAGAGAGGAAGAGAAGAAGGACAGGATTAACAGGATTGACAGGATTTTGGGACTGCTGCCGAAGGTGACCCCTTCAGCAGAGTGAATCAGACTCCTAATCCTGTGAATCCTGTGAATCCTGTCTCTCTTCTCCCCCCGGTGGCGGTCTGCTGATGGAAGAGAGGAAGAGAAGAAGGACAGGATTAACAGGATTTACAGGATTTAAAGACCCTTATAGATACAAGCGTCTTTAGGCAGGTTGGGTATCTCCCCAATCCTGCCAATCCTGTCAATCCTGTCAATCCTGTCCTTCTTCTCTTCGGCGGTGGTCAGGCGGGGGCGTCGCCCCAGTCGGGGATCGGCAGCGTCTCCCCATCCCGCAGGGCCGACTGGTGCGCCACCAGGCCGGGGGCCAGGTAACGGGCCGCCTCCCACACGTGGATGCGCGGCAGCCGTCCGCGAGCGCAGGAATCCACAAACTCGTGCACCAGGTAGGCGTGCGACCCGCCGTGCCCGCCGAGGTTGGCGGCCAGCGCCGGCGGCAGCGCCTCGCCGACGTCGGAGAGGTCCAACGGCTCCCAGCCGTGGCGGGTCGTCCAGCGGGAGCCGGAAGCATCGTCGAGGAAGCAGCCCTCGGTGCCCAGGATGCGCACCCCCTCGCGGTTGGGGTGCCCGATGCGGCGGAACTCCCCATGGCGCACCAGGGCGCCGTTGGCGGCCTCGTAGAGGGCCACCTCGTTGGAAAAGACGTTCCCCTCGAGCGTGTCGCGGGCGAACCAGTCGTCCCCCGGGTACACGTAGCCGCGCGCCGAGACGGAGACCATCCGGCTGCCCATCACCGAGACGACGCCGCCCAGCGAGTGGGTGGGGTAGAACATCGGCACGCCGCCGCGCTTGTCGGGCCCCCAGTCGGCGCCCCAGCGCCGGCGGGCCACCTCGCGGAGGTTGCTCGAGGGGCTGTCCAGGTCGTGCCAGTACTCGCACTCGGCGTAGGTGAACTGCCCAAAGTCGCCGGCGGCGGCGCGCTGGCGGCAGTACATCACCTCACGCCGAAAGTAGGTCGTCTCCCCCATCATGTAGATGAGGCCGGTGCGCTCCACGGTGCGCACCAGGTGATCGAGCTGGTCAAGGATGGCGGAGGCCTCGAACCCATAGACGACGGGCACCGCCGAGTAGACGTGTTTGCCCGCCTCCAGGGCGGCCAGGGCCTGCTCGTAGTGCAGCCAGGGCTGCGTGATGAGCACCACCGCCTCGATGTCGGTGGCCAGGAGGTCCTGGAGAGAGCCGTAGCGCTCGACCACACCGTGGCGGCCGCCGCCCTCGGCGAGGTCAGCCACTTCGGCAAGGCGGGCGGGGTCGGCGTCGCAGAGGGCCAGGCGGCTCACCTCGGGGTGGTCGCGAAAGAGGGGCACAAAGGCGCGCCCGAAAGAGCCCAGCCCGACCATACCGATAGAAACGCCCATCCTGTGCCTCCCCTCGCTCCTGGCAGCGCCAACCGGGGACCTTATAGCGGCGGGGAGGGGCGGCGTCAAGCGGGAGGCGCGCCGCCGGCGGGTCCCCAGAGGCGGCCAGGCCCGCGGCGCCGGCGCCGCAGGTTCCCGAACTGGCCACGCGTACGGCTTGACCGATTCCATTTTTGTGAGTATAATGACACCTGTATGCTGCGTCTGGCTGTATGAGAAAGGACCATTCGTGGATCGTACACAGACGTTCGACATGACGGGCACCGGGCCATCCTTCTCCCCTGGAGTGAGGTAGGCTGCCGGGCCCTTTTTAGTTCCCACGAAGTTCGACCGATCGGAATCGCAGCGGCAAGGGCCAGCCGCGCCCGAGTCGCCAGGTAGGTGAAATGGAAAGGCCAAGGCAGATGCACGAACTCGATCTGCAACGCAGGCACCAGTTCTCTGATACCGAGGACGCCGACGGTGACTTTACGGACACGGACGACGAACAACCACGAGAGGGGGACAACTTCCAACCATTCAGTGAGCCCGACCTAGACACCGCTTTCGACGACGACGACTCCGATGACCTCGAAGACGACTCGGATGCTGACGAGACGCGGGCCCTCATCGCCCGCAGTGAGAAGGCCCGGGTCAGAAGCAGCAAACGCTACGCCAATGTTGACGAGATCTCGGCAGACGATACGGTAAGCCTGTACCTGAAACAGATGGGGCAGGTGCCCCTCCTCACCGCCCAGGAAGAGGTCATCCTGGCGCGGCAGATCGAGCAGGGGTGTGAGGCGCGCGTCAAGCTGCGCCGCAACGCATCCCTTTCCGAGGACGATCGCGAGGCCCTCGAGGACATCGTCTTCCTCGGCGAAGAGGCCCGCGCCAAACTGGTGGAGGCCAACACCCGCCTGGTGGTCAGCGTGGCCAAGCGCTACGTCGGCCAGGGGGTGCCCTTCCTGGACCTCATCCAGGAGGGCAACATCGGCCTGATGAAGGCCGTGGAAAAGTTCGACTATCACCGCGGCTACAAGTTCTCCACCTATGCCACCTGGTGGATCCGCCAGGGGATCACCCGGGCGCTGGCGCAGCAGTCGCGCCTGATCCGCCTGCCGGTGCACGCCGGGGACCAGATCCGCCGGGTGTACCGCATCGCCGAGCAGCTGGAGCAGAGCTCCGGCCGCAAGCCAACCCCCGAGGAGATCGCCGATCAGGCCTCCATGCCGCCCAGCAAGGTGCAGCAGCTGCTCAAGATCTCGCGCTACCCGGTCTCGCTGGAGCGGCCCGTGGGGGACGACGGCGATACCGAGTTTGGCGATTTCATCGAGGACGACGAGGCCCCGCCCCCGCCGGACGTGGCCTCTCAGCAGCTCCTGCGAGAGACGCTCGAGGACGTCATGACGGCCCTGAGCCCGCGGGAGGCGCGCATCCTGCGCCTGCGCTTCGGCCTGCGCGACGGCCGCGCCCACACGCTGGAGGAGGTCGGGGAAAAGTTCGGCCTCACGCGGGAGCGGATCCGGCAGATCGAGCATCAGGCGCTGGATCGGCTGCGGCATCCGCGGCGCTCGCGGCAGCTGCAGGACTATTTGCGCTAGCGCAGAGGATAGAGGGAAGAAGGACTCCGGGTTCCATGCTCCGGGCGCTAGTGGCGGCCGGGGCGGGGGCCCGGAGTCTTTTTGGTGGGAGGAGGGCCTGGCGCAAGAGGCGGAGGTGGGCCGCGGGTGTCGCCGCCTTTAGACCCCCGGGGTCCCGCGCCAAGGCGCGCGGAAGACCCCGGGGGTCATGAGGCTGGGACGCGCGGAAGACCCCGGGGATCGTGATCAGCTAGGCCGGGCGGCCGCCGGCCATGGCCACGGCCACCTCGATCGCGCACTTCAAACTGGTCTCGTCGGCGGTGCCCTTGCCCGCCTTGCCAAAGACCGTGCCGTGATCCACCGAGGTGCGGATGATCGGCAGCCCCAACGTGACGTTGACCCCCTCGGCAAAGCCGAGCACCTTGGTGGGGATATGCCCCTGGTCGTGGTACATGGCCACTACCGCGTCAAACTCTTTGCGGTGCGCCATGCGGTAAAAGACCGTGTCGGGCGGCATCGGGATCGGGTAGATGTTGATCCCCTCGGCGCGGCCCGCCGCGATGGCCGGGGCGATCTCCTCCTCGTCCTCGCTGCCAAAGAGGCCCCCCTCGCCCGAGTGCGGGTTGAGGCCCGCCACGGCCAGGCGCGGCTCGGCAATGCCCAGCTGCCGGAGCGCCTGGTAGGTCAGGCGGATGACGGCCAAGACGCGCTCCTTCTTGACGCGCTCGATCGCCTCACGCAGCGAGACGTGGGTGGAGACGTGCGTCACGCGGAAATCCCCGGCGGTGAGCATCATCGTCACGCTCTTGGTACCGGTGAGGTGGGCCAGGATCTCGGTATGCCCGGCATAGTTGTAGCCGGCCAGGTTGAGCGCCTCCTTGTGCAGGGCCGAGGTGACGATGGCGTCGATCTCACCGGCCTGGGCCAGGCGCACGGCCTTTTCCACGGCGTCGTAGGCGGCCTGGCCGGCCATGGCCTGCACCTTGGCAAACTGCAGGGCGGCCAGGTCGACGTCGTGGAGGTCCAGGACGTCGAGGGTATCGCGCTCGTAGCGCGCCTCCGGCACGGCGGTGATGCTCCGCACTTTACCGGGCAGGCCGGTGATGCGGAAGGCCTGCCGCAGGCAGCCGGCATCGCCGATGACCACCATGCGGGCGATGGCGTGCATGGCCGGGTTGGCCCAGGCCTTGGTGATGATCTCGGGCCCGGCGCCCGAGGGGTCGCCCATGGTAATGCCAAGGATCGGTCGCTCCGTCATGTTCTCTCCTTCATTACACTATGACACCAGTGTACCCGCCGGGCGCGTGCGGGCCAAAACGGGCCCCTAGCGCCGGCGCACCAGGGGCAGGGCGCCCAGGTACAGGCGATGGCCCACCGAGACGTCGTCCACGTACATCCAGGTGGGGCGCCCGCCCTGGCCGTCGTTGATCACCTCGAACAGCAGCACGATGGTGAGGCCGCGGTAACGGGTCAGGTCGGCGGTGAAGGGCTGCCAGCCGGAGGTGGCCTCGCAGCGGGCCAGGAGGACCTCCAGCAGGCGGCCGTCCGCGTCCAGCACCAGGGCGCGTTGCCAGTCAGCGGCGGCCCAGGGGCCCACGGCGCCCTCGCTCAGCGGGCGGTAGCCCTCCCAAGAGACCTCGGCGGCCGTGGGGCCGGCGGGCTCGAGCGTCCCGGCCAGGCGCCAGAAGGTCAGCGTCACCGGCGCCGGCCCCGGGGGGATGTAGAGACGCTGCGAGACGGCCGAGTAGGAGTAGCGGTCGGCCTCCCCGGGCGGCAACCCCAGCCGCGCCGACCAGCGCCCCCAGTGCGCCACGGCGTCCTGCCGGAGGGCGGTGGCCGCGGTGGCCGGGTACGACCAGACGCCTGGCTCTTCAAAGGAGCCGTTCTGCACCCGCTCGCCAAAGGGCGGCACGGCGAACCAGGGCCCCGGCGTGGCGGTGACCGACGGCGTCGGCGTGGGGTAGGAGGGGTCGAACACCTCGATCGCCTCATAGCCGAGGGCGGCGATGCCGCCGAGGAGCTGCTCGGCGCGGTAGTAGCGCGCCCGCCCCTTGGGCACGCCGTTTGAGTACCAGTAGACGCCGTTGCCATCCCAGACGTTGGGGTCATAGACGACGGCCCACTGCCCATCGGTCGTGAAAGCCTTGACCACCAGCCAGTGGTGGCCCTCGAAGGAGTCGTAGCGCCCGGTGAAGACGGCCGGGTCGGACCAGGGCACCCCGCGATCGGTGCCCGGGGCGATCCAGAGCATCGGCAGGCGGGCCAGGACGATGCTTTCCCGCGAGGTGACCGCCTGGCGGATGGCCGCGTCGCTATCGAGGCGGCGGTTGGCGACGGACCAGTGGTCGAGGGCGCCCTGCAGCTGGGGGGCGTAGGTCTCGCTGGTGCCGCCCACATAGGCGCGCACGTCGCGGATGGGCACCCGCAGGCCGTTGCGGGCGAACTGAATGGCCATGGCCACCGAGGCGGGGCCCGAGTTGGTGGCGGCATAGGCGCCGGAATCCGCCTCGCCCTGGTAGCGGTACCACTCGTAGGGCCGCTCGGCGCGCGGCGCGAGCGCGGCGGCGGAGGCGCCGGCCGGGGCCAGGCCCGCGGCAGGGACCTCCGCGAGCGCCCGGGCGCCCTCGACCGGCAGGAGCGAGACGGCCTCGTTCGGGCCGGCGGACGGCTCCGCCCAGGCCCAGGCCGCCAGGTGGTCCGCGTCGGCCCAGGCCAGGCGCAGGGCCGCGTCGACGCGGCCGGGGCTGCGGAGCGCGCCGAGCGCGCCGTCGCCACGCACCTCGGCCACCGCCAGGCGACCGTCGGCCAGGAGGAGGGCCAGCCGCTCCCCGGCCGGGGACCAGGCCAGGTCCAGCACGCCGGCCGGCAGGGGCACAGCGGCCCCCAGGGCCTCCCCCGTGGCAGAGAGGATGGCGAGCGCCGCGCCATCGGCGAGGGCCAGCCGATCCCCAGAGGGGGCCGCCGCCACGGCCAGGGGGCCATTGGCGCCCGGCGTGGCCAGGGGGCGGCGCTCCCCGGCGGTAGAGATGGCCCACACGGCGCGCGCGTCGCCCTCCCAGCCGGGCAGGTAGAGCTCGGCGCCGTCGGCGCGCCAGGAGGGCGCCGGGCGGGGCGCCTCCCGGAAGGCCAGGGAGGTGGCCAGGGCGCGGGGGCCTCCGGCGGCGGGGTCATAGAGGTAGAGGGAGCCCCCGCCCAGCCAGGCCAGCGCCGCGCCGTCGGGCGCCCAGGCGGGGGCGCCCCAGGGGGCCGGGGCCGGGCCGGCCGAGCGCTCGGCGCCGCTGGCCAGGCTCAGCAGGCGGACGTCGGCGGCCTCGCCGGCCTCCGCGAGGGACGCGGGCCCGGGCAGTAAGAGATAGGCCAGGGTCTGGGCGCCCGGGGCCAGGCGCGGGCTGGCGGCGCGGCCGTGGGAGGTCAGGCGGACGTCCCCCGCCGGGCAGGCCAGCCAGGCGTCGCCCTCGCGCAGGAAGGCGAGGCAGCCCGCCGCCTCGACCGGCCAGGCGGGGCCGGAGGCCACTGCTCCGCGCGGCGCCGGCAGGGGGCCCGCCAGCACGCAGAGCGCGGCCAGGAGGAGCATCGCAACAGCACGGACAAGGCGAGCCAGGGCCATGGTCGGGTGCCTCCCGCACCGCCGGGCCTGTCCGTCGGGCGGTGCTGGCCCGCAGGATAACCGCCCGGGGCCGGCCCTGTCAACGCCCGCGGCCGGGCGGCGCGGCGCTCTGGACGATGGCGATGACCCGGTCGGCCACCTCGTCGGCGGAAAGGTGGGTCGTGTCGATGCGGGGGTGGGGCAACGCCTCGTACAGGCCGCGGGCGGCCAGGGCGCGCTCGATGCGGGCCGCGCTCCGCCCGTCCCGCGCCATCCGTGCGACGTGTTCGCCCTCCGCACAGGTCAGCGTGATCGGGACGTAGGTAAAGGGGATGTCCGCAAGGCGGGCAAAGACCGTGTCCCAGATGCGTTGCCGCGGGCCGTGGAACCCGTACGGAAAGAGGACAACCTCGACCCACTCGCACGACAGGTACCCGCGCAAGAGGTACGCCATGTTGTGGATGGTCAGCGCGATGAGGGCCTCGTTCCAGGAAAAGGGGTTGGTCATCCGGCACCATTCGCTCTCCAGCCAGGCCGAGTGCGCCAGGCGGCCGTGCAGCATGCGGCAGACGGTCGACTTGCCCACCCCGTTCGGGCCGTGGATAAAGACCAGCGTGCTCATGGCCGTGACCTCGTTGTGCTGGCGGCGGGCACGTCCTGTGGCCGGACGGCGCGGCCTAGAAGCGGCGCAGGTAGCGATCCAGCTCCCACTGGCTGACCGAGAGGCGGTAGTCGTCCCACTCCTGGCGTTTGGCGTCAGTAAAGCGCTCATAGATGTGCGGGCCGAGGGCCTGCTGGATCACGGCATCATCGGCCAGGGCATCCAGCGCCTCACGCAGCGAGCCCGGCAGGACGGGCAGCCCCTGCCTGGCCCCCTCGGAGGTGTAGAGGTCCTCCTCGGTGGCGGGCGGCGGCGTCAACCCCTCGCGCATGCCGGCCAGGCCGGCCCGCAGCATGACGGTGAAGGCCAGGTAGGGGTTGCAGGAGGGGTCGGGGCAGCGCAGCTCGATGCGGGCCGACTCGGCCGAGGGGAAGCGCGGCACGCGGATCAGCGCCGAGCGGTTGACGCGCGCCCAGGAGACGTACACGGGCGCCTCATACCCGGGCACCAGCCGCTTGTACGAGTTCACCAGCGGCGCCAGGACGGCCGTCATGCCGCGGGCGTGGCGCATCTGCCCGGCCAGGAACTGCCTGGCCAGCGTGGAGAGGCCGTAGGGGTCGGCCGCGTCAGCAAAGAGGTTCGCGCCGGTGTGGACGTCGGCCAGGGACTGGTGCACGTGCATCCCCGAGCCGGCCACCCCGCGGATCGGCTTGGGCATAAAGGTGGCATAGATGCCGTGCTGGGCGGCCACGGCCTTGAGCACGTACTTGAAGGTGACGGCGTTGTCGGCCGCCGTCAGGGCGTGGTCGTAGCGGAAATCGATCTCGTGCTGGCCGACGGCCGTCTCGTGGTGGGCCGTCTCCACATCGATGCCAAAGGCCTGCAGGGCGGTGGTCATGTCCTGGCGGACGAGGTTGCCCCGGTCGGCGGTGGCATCAAAGTAGGAGGCGTGGTCGTGGGTGGCCCCGGGCACCGGGTTGCCGGCCGCGTCACACTCAAAGAGAAAGAACTCTAGCTCGGGCCCGGCGCGGTACTCGTAGCCGAGGGCGGCGGCCTCCTCCAGCGCCACCTTGAGGGCGGTGCGCGGCGAGCCGAGGAAGCGCTCGCCGTCGGGGGTGTACACGTCGCAGATGAGACGGGCCGTCTGGTGCTCGTTGGACTGCCAGGGGAGGATGGCAAAGGTGTCGGGGTCAGGGCGCAGGAACATGTCCGACTCGCTGATGCGGGCGAACCCCTCGATCGAGGAGCCATCGAACCAGACCCCGCGATCCAGGGCGCTCTCCAAGTGGGCGGTGGGCACCGTCACGCTCTTGACCTGGCCGACGATGTCGGTGAACTGCAGGTTCACAAAGAGGACGCGTCTATCGCGCGCGGCCTGCAGGACCTGCTCTCGGCTGAGGTGTTCTCTGGCCATTGGCGTCCTCCTGGGTTCCCATGCCTGGCTAGCGGCAGCGATGGCTGGGGGGCGATTCACAGGATTTATGGGATTGATAGAGTGACAGGATTTACAGGATTTGCAGGATTTACAGGATTGACAGGATTCACAGGATTCACAGGATTACAGGATTTACAGGATTCACAGGATTGAAGATATGGATAACCCTATCTGCCATAGGAACGTGATCTCTAGGCGGTCTTATAATCCTGTCAATCCTGTTAATCCTGTCCTTCTTCTCTTCTCTTCGTCTTTGTCAGCCGGCGCGCCGGGCGAAGCGCTCCTGCAGGCTGACCACGGTGATGGTCCCCTCGCGCAGCGCCGCGATGGCCTGCGTGGCGGCCCGCGCCGCGGAGAGCGTCGTCAGCACCGGCACGCCGTTGGCGATGGCCACCTGCCGCAGGACGTGCTCGTCGGAGAAGGAGCGGTTACCCAGCGGCGTGTTGAGGATCAGGTCGATCTCATCGTTGATGACGCCGTCGACGCCGTTGGGCCGCCCCTCGGAGACCTTGAGGATGTCGTCCACCTCGAGCCCCGCCGCGCGCAGGGCGCGGGCCGTCCCGCGGGTGGCCACCAGGTGGAAGCCCAGCGCGGCCAGCTCGCGGGCCGTGGGGATCAGGTTGGCCTTGTCGCGGTCGTTCACCGAGAGGAAGACGGTCCCCTTGGTCGGCAGCGAGTTGCCCGCCGCCATCTGGCTCTTGGCGAAGGCCATGCCGAAGGAATCGTCCATGCCCATGACCTCACCGGTGGAGCGCATCTCCGGCCCCAGCATGGCCGGCTCACCCGGGAACTTGATAAACGGCAGCACGACCTCCTTCACAAAGTGGCCCTGCAGGCGCGGCTCGTCGGGCACGTTGAGGTCGGCCAGGCGCTGGCCGGCCGCAATCTGGCAGGCCACCGTGGCCCAGGCCACGCCGGTGGCCTTGCTGACGTAGGGCACCGTCCGCGAGGCGCGCGGGTTGGCCTCGATCACGTAGACCACGCCGTCCTTCATGGCGTACTGCACGTTCAGGCAGCCGACCGTCTGCAGGCCGCGGGCCAGCCGCCGGGTGTAGTCGCGCAGGGTCTCCAGCGCCTCCTCGGTGACCATCACGGTGGGGATGACGCAGGCGGAATCCCCCGAGTGGACGCCGGTGAGCTCGATCTGCTCCATGATCGCGGCGATGCGCACGTCGACCCCGTCGGAGACGCAGTCGACGTCCATCTCAAAGGCGTCCTCGAGGAAGCGGTCGATCAGGATGGGGGTGTCCTCGGCCACCAGCACGGCCGAGCGGATGTACTGGGCCAGGGCGGCGCGGTCATAGACGATGGCCATGGCCCGCCCCCCGAGCACGTAGGAGGGGCGCACGATGACCGGGTAGCCGATCCGCTCGGCGACGGCAAAGGCCTCCTCCTCGTTGTGGGCGATGCCGTGCTCGGGCATGGGCAGGCCCAGCTCGCGCATAAAGTCGCCAAAGCGTTCGCGGTCTTCGGCGAGGTCGATGGCGTCGGGGGAGGTGCCCAGGATCGGCACGCCCTGCTGGGCCAGGCGGCGGGCCAGTTTGAGCGGCGTCTGCCCGCCGAACTGGACGATCACGCCGGCCGGCTGCTCCAGGTCGACGATGTTCAGGATGTGCTCGAGGGTCAGCGGCTCAAAGTAGAGCCGGTCCGAGACGTCATAGTCGGTCGACACGGTCTCCGGGTTGCAGTTGACCATGATGGTCTCATAGCCCATGGCCTGGAAGGCGAAGGACGCCTGGGTGCAGCAATAGTCGAACTCGATCCCCTGGCCGATGCGGTTGGGGCCGGAGCCGAGGACGATGATCTTCTCGCCATTGGACGGTGCCACCTCCTGCCCCCCCTCGTAGGTGGAGTAGAGATAGTCCACCTGGGCGGCGAACTCGCCGCCGCAGGTATCCACCCGCGAGTAGCCGGGGAGCACGCCGAGGGCCTTGCGGCGGGCGCGCACGTCCAGCTCGTCGACGGCGGGGCTGAGGAGCCGGGCGATCAGCGCGTCTGAAAAGCCAGCGCGTTTGATGGCGCGCAGCTCCGCGGCGCCGAGCGCCTCGAGCGGGCGGCCGGCGATGCTGTCGCGCAGGGCGCAGAGGGCGGCGATCTCTCGCAGGAACCAGGGGTCGATGTGGCTCAGCTCGTTGATCTCATCGATGGTGAGGCCGGCGTCGAGCGCGGCGGGGAGGTAGTACAGGCGCCGCGGCGTGGGCACGCGCAGGTGGTGGCGGATCTCGTCGAGGGTGGCGCCGGCCAGGCTGGGGCAAAAGATCCCGTCGCGGCCGTCCTCGAGGGAAGAGACGCCCTTCAGGAGCGCCTCAGCAAAGGTGCGGCCAATGGCCATCACCTCCCCGACCGACTTCATCTGCGTGCCGAGGGTGTCGTCGGCCTGGGGGAACTTTTCCATGTTCCAGCGGGGGATCTTGGCCACCACATAGTCGATAGTCGGCTCAAAGAGGGCCGGCGTCACCTTGGTGATGTCGTTCAGCAGCTCATCGAGGCGGTAGCCGACGGCCAGCTTGGTCGAGACCTTGGCGATTGGGAAGCCGGTGGCCTTGGAGGCCAACGCCGAGGAGCGCGAGACGCGCGGGTTCACCTCGATCACCAGGGTGCGGCCCGTCTGGGGGTCGACGGCGAACTGCAGGTTGGCGCCGCCGGCCGTCAGCCCGATCCGGTTGATGATGCGCCGCGACATGTCGCGGATGGCCTGGTATTCCTTGTCGGTACAGGTCAGGGCCGGGGCCACGGTGATGCTCTCACCGGTGTGGATGCCCATGACGTCCAAGTTCTCGATGGAGCAGATGACGATAAAGGCGCCGGCGGCGTCCTTCATCACCTCGATCTCGATCTCTTTCCAGCCGATGACCGATTCTTCCACCAGGACCTGATGGACGGGGCTGGCCTCCAGCCCGCGGACGATGAGCCGGTCATAGTCGTCGCGGTTGTAGGCGATGCCGCTGCCCGTGCCGCCCAGGGTGTAGGAGGGGCGCAGGATGGCGGGCAAGCCGATCTCCTCGCGCGCCTCGCGGGCGTCGGCGGCCGAGGTGACGATGCGGCTGCGGGGCACCTCCAGGCCGATGTCCTGCATGGCCTCACGGAAGGCGCTGCGGCTCTCGGCGCAGTCGATGGCGTGGGCATCGGCGCCGATCAGCTCGACGCCGTACCGCTCGAGGATACCGGCGCGGGCCAGGTCGATGGCCAGGTTGAGGCCCGTCTGCCCGCCCATGGTGGGGAGCAGGGCGTCCGGCCGCTCGCGGGCGATGATCCGCTCGACCACGGGGACGGTGAGCGGCTCGACGTAGGTGGCATCGGCCACCTCGGGGTCGGTCATGATGGTGGCCGGGTTGGAGTTGACCAGGATGGTGCGGTAGCCCTCCTCACGAAGGGCCTTGCAGGCCTGGGTGCCCGAGTAGTCGAACTCGCAGGCCTGGCCGATGACGATCGGCCCCGAGCCGATGATCATGACGCTATGGATATCTGTTCTCTTGGGCATATTGGGTCCTCACCAAGACAGGGCGGCGCCGGCAGACGGTTGGCGGGTGTCACCGCGTCGGCGGCCGGCCGCCTCGTCGTTCGCGTTCTAGGCTAGTTCGGTACGGCCCATGCGGGCCGCTAGGTTGAACGGTCCAGCGCGACGCCTGGCGCGGGGGGCAGCATTGCCGGGGAGCCTCACGGCGACGTGGGGGGAACTGGCAGGGGCTCTACCTGAGGCGCACCTTGGCGACGAACTCGCCCAGCAGGGGCAGCGAGTCGTGCGGGCCCGGAGAGCCCTCCGGCAGGTACTGCACGCCCCAGGCCGGGAGCGTCGTATGGCACAGCCCCTCGACGGTGCCGTCCGTCAGGTTGAGGTGCGTCGCCCGCAGGGGCAGCCCGTCGAGCGAGGCGGCGTCCACCGCGTAGGAGTGGTTCTGCGCGGTGATCTCGATCTTGCCCGAGGCCGTGTTCTGCACCGGGTGGTTGCAGCCATGGTGCCCGGCCGGCAGGCGGATGACCCCGGCGCCGGCGGCCAGGCCGATGACGCCCATCCCCAGGCCGATGCCAAAGAGCGGCACGCGGCCCAGCAGGGCGCGGGCCGCCTCGACCGTGGCGGCGGCCGTGCGCGGGTCGCCAGGGCCGGAGGAGATCAGCACCCCGTCGGGGGCCAGGGCCAGGACCTCGTCTGCCGAGAGGTCGGCGGGGGCCACCGTCACCCGGGCCCCGAGGGTCACCAGGTGGCGCAGGATGGCCTCTTTGGTGCCACAGTCCACCACGACGATGTGCGGCGGCGTGCCGGCGGCCGGGTCGTGGGGGGCCTGGAGAGAGACGGCCGGGTCCCAGGCGGGGGGCAGCGGCTGCGCCCAGGGGCGCACCTCGCGGGAGGTGACGGCGTCGACGAGGGGCAGGCTGCCCGGCTGCGGCGCCGAGCGGGCCATGGCCAGCAGGCGGTCGGCGTCGAGGTTCTCGGTAGAGAGCGCGCCGCGCAGGGTGCCGTGTTCGCGCAGGGTCAGGGTCAGGCGGCGCGTGTCGATATCGGCCAGGGCGGGCACGCCGTGGTCACCGAGCCAGCCGGCCAGGGGGCGCTCGGCGCGCCAGTTGCTGGGCACGGTCGTGATCTGGCGGGCCAGGACGGCGCCGGCCTGCGGGCGGGGCGATTCGTTATCCTCGGCGTTTACGCCGACGTTGCCGATGTGCGGGCAGGTAAAGACGATCATCTGCCCGGCATAGGCCGGGTCGCAGAGGATTTCTTGGTGGCCGGTCATCGCGGTGTGAAAGACGACCTCACCGACGAACTCACCCCGGGCGCCCAGCGACCGCCCCGGGAAGGCGCTGCCGTCCTCCAAGACGAGCAGAGCGTTGGAAATGTATGGCATGGAACCCTCCGAAACTAGAGCGCGTGACGGCCATCGGTAGACAGGAACGGCGGAGGGACCCTCTTGAAGGCCGTGGACCTCATCTTGCGCTGCACGGCCTCGACCGTGGCGAGGGTGTAGCCGCGCGCGGCCACCTCGGGCGGCGGCAGGGCGCGCTCGGTGAGGAGGTACAGGATGGCGTCGGCCTCGGCGTAGGTATAGCCGAGCTCGCCCTCGTCGGTCTGCCCGGGCCACAGGTCGGCGGAGGGGGCCTTGTTCAGGATGACCTCCAGCACGCCGACGTGGCGGGAGAGGGCCTTGACGTGGCACTTGTACAGGTGCATGAGCGGCTCAAAGGAGGCGGCCGAATCACCGAACATGGTAAAGTAGCCGAGCAGGTACTCGGTGCGGTTGGAGGTGCCGGCCACCAGGGCGCGCAGGGCGGCGGCCTGGTCAAAGAGGGTCATCATGCGGGCGCGGGCCATCAGGTTGCCGCGGCGCAGGTCGGTAATGGTCGGGTCAGCGGCGAGGTACGGTTCGACGACGTCGCTGATGTCAAAGTGGAGCGGGTCAAGCCCGAGGGCGCGGGCCTGGGCGGTGGCGTGCAGCTCACTCTCGGAGTTGGAGGTGCGGTGCGGCATGATGACGGCGTGGACGTTGGCGGCCCCCAGCGCCTGGACGGAGAGGGCGGCGGTGAGCGCCGAATCGAGCCCGCCGGAGAGGCCCAGCACTACGCGGGAATAGCCGGCCGCGGCGAGTTGCTCGCGGATAAAGGCCACGATGCGCGCACGCTCGCGTTCGCAATCCAGCGTCAGACCCTTCAGCATGGCGACTCCTTGATGTGCTCCTGTCAGGCGGGGGCGTGCCCGCCCAGCCATGGCCACCGCCGGCTATTGTACCCTATTCGGCGCCATTTTGCACTCTGGCGGGTTGGGGGGTGCGGGGAAAGGGGAGGGGGAGGAAGAGAGACAGGATTTACAGGATTCACAGGATTGGGGATGAGGGGAAGGGAGGCGCGGGGGGGCGGCGAGCCAGCCGGCGTGTCATCGCGACGGGGTCGGCCGGCAGGCCGTGTGGGGACTCAGGACCCCGCGGGGGTCCTGTTGCGGCAAGGCAACCTTGAGGTGCTTGTCAGCCCGACGAGGTCGGCCGGTAGGCCGTCTGCGGCCCGGGATCTCGTCCTGGCCGCGCTGGTCGGCAAAGCTGGCCTCGCCGGGCGGCCGCTGCCCTAGTCCTGTGCATCCTGTCCATCCTGTCCTTCTTCCCCGCCGCGATGGACCGGCCGCCGGGGGCGTGGCATAATATCCCCAGCAGATTCCGCTGGGCAGCCGGCCCGCAGGGAGGCAACATGCGCGTATACCCCGGCCTGGAGATCATCGACACCCCCTTTGAGGGGACTCGGCAGATCAACGTCGCCCTCTTTACCGGCGGGCGCCACGCCCTGGTGGATACCGGCGTGGCCGGCTGCCCCACGGCCACCATCCTCCCGGCCCTGGAGGAGCTCGGCGTCGGCGCGGTGGACCTGCACCTGGTCATCAACCTGCACGCCCACGCCGACCACATCGGCGGCAACGGCGAGGTGTTCACCGCCTCGGGCGAGCTGACCACCTTTGCCGCCCACGCCGCCGACGCGCCGGCCATCGAGGACCACCACACCCTGGCGACGAGCGTCTACGGCCTACGCGACCCGCAGCGCATCCGCGCCCTCCTGGCCCGCTGCGGCGCCCACGTGCCGGTGCAGCGCGTCTTGCAGGATGGGGACGAGATCGACCTCAAGGGGCTGACGCTGCGGGTGATCCACGCCCCCGGGCACACGGCCGGGAACATTGCCCTGTACGAGCCGGCCGGCCGGGCGCTGGTGCAGGGGGAATCGGTGATGGGCGCGCCGGTGGCGGGCCCCGACGGCCTGCGCAGCACGCCCTTCGGGGCCAACCCGCCCGCCTACCGGCGGACGCTCGAGGCGCTGCGGGCGCTGGACTTCTGGGTGTTCATCTCCTCCCACCGGCCGCTCACGGACCGGGCCGGCGGCCTGGCGGAGATCGAGGCCAGCCTGGCGGGGCTGGAGGAGTGGGAGGCGGCCTGCAGGAGGGCGCTGGCCCAGGGGGCAGCGGGCCCCGCGGCGCTGGCCGCGACGGCCGCAGCCGAGGGGGGCTACGCCCCCTCGCCCCGGCACGACCGGCAGGTGGCCGCCTGGCTGGAGGGGGAACTCGGCGCCGGCCGCGCCACGCGCGGCGAGGATGGCACCCTGCGGGGGTGAGGGGGAGCGCGGCGAGCCCCGGCCGCAGCAGCGAGGCTCGCCGCCTTCAGACCCCCGGGGGTCGTGTTGCCGCGGGTCGTGTTGCCCGCGGGGGTGAGGGGCCGCCCGGCAAGCCCTGGTCGCAGCAGCGGGGCTCGCCGCCTTCAGACCCCCGGGGGGTCGTGTTGCCGGGGGTCGTGTTGCTGCGGGGCTGAGGGGCCGCCCGGCGAGCCCTGGTCGCAGCAGCGGGGTTTGCCGCCTTCAGACCCCCGGGGTCCCGGCCGCGGACGGCCGGCAGACCCCGGGGGTCGTGTTGCCCGAGGGTCGTGCGCCTCTCCTAGGCGCCCAGGCCGGACTCCTGGATCACCCGCCGCAGGTAGGCCACCGCCTTGGGCACCGCCGTGGCCTCCGCCTCGGCGTCTTGCCCCTCGTAGACGATGCTCATCCAGCCGTTATAGTTCACCCCGCGCAGGATCTCCAGAATGCGCGGGTAGTTCAGCCACTTTTCCTCGCCCGTCTGGATGCGGTACACCTTGGCGCGCACGTGCACCGCGTAGGGCGCCGTCAGCGCAATGCTCCCGTAAAAGTCGAGCGAGGGGTCCTCCACCCCGCGCGAGCCCGACGCCCCCGGCGAGCCGACGTACTGCCCGCAATCCAGGATATGCGTAAAGTAGGGGTGGTCCACTTCCTTCAGGATGCGCAGCACGTCGGGCCCGGTGGCCGTGACGCAGCCGTGGTTGTGGTTGTGCAGCCCGATCCAGACGCCCTTTTCCTCGCCGTACTCGGCCAGCTCGCGCAGCCGCGGGATCATCCGCGCCCAGACGGCGTCACGCGGCTCATCGTCGTGGATCCAGGCGGCGAACACGCGCACCAGGGGGATGCCCATGAAGGAGGCCACGTCGATCCAGCCCTTGGCCTTGGCCACTTCCTCGTCGAGGGCGGCCTCGGCCTTGCCAAAGTCGTTGGAGACGCCGATGTACGAGAGGGCCAGGCCGCGCTTCATGGCCAGCCAGCGGATGTTGCGCAGGTAGGCCGGCTCGGTGGAGGCCAGCGCGCGGGTGTGGATGTCGATCCCGTCGAGGCGCAGGGCGTAGGCCCGTTCGATGAACCCCTCGAGGTCGAGCCGGCCGGCGGCGAACTCGTCCTTGTACGACAGTGACATACAGCCGAGCTTGATCATGACGTCCTCCGGTTGATGATGCGGGGCAGTTCCCTCGCCCCCCTTCCCATCGATACTGCCACAGACCCCTATCCGCCGGCCGCGCCCCGGCCGTGCAGGTAATCGAGCGCGTCGAGCAGGGCGCGCGGGTCACCAAACCCCCCCGCCTTGGTCACCACGGTCAGGCCGTCGGCGCGCCCGCCGACCAGTTGGCCCCCCGGGACGCCGGGCTGCACCTCGTGCTGGATGCTGAGGGCCGCGGCCCCCAGCGCCCGGCAGACGGCCACGGCGATATCCCCCCCGGTGAGAAAGAGCCCCCCCAGCCGCTGATGGGCGGCCACCGTCGCCACGGTGCGGCCCAGGAGGTCGGCCACCGCCTCGCCGCGGCCGGCCACCAGGGCGATGAAGGAGGCCGTCAGCAGCACGTCCTCCCCGCGGCCGAGCGCCCGCAGGCAGGCCTCGGCCAGGCGGGCCACCTCGCGGGCCGGGTCCCACCACTGGCCGGGGTCGAGCTCCACGCAGGGGAGGGCGCGCTCATCCAGGGCGCGGCGCAGCTGCGCGACGGTGACCTCGTTGCGGCTGCCAGCGGCCACCAGCAGCGGCCCGCGGCCCGCCGGCGGGAGGGGCCAGGGGGCGGCCTTGGGGGGCAGCAGTGCGTCGGCCCAGGCGCCGGCCAACCCGGCCGACCCACAGGGGAGCCAGCCCTCCCCGAGGGCCACCAGCGCCGCGGCGATGACGTTCAGGTGCGCCGCGGAGACGGCGTCGACGACGATCAGCGGCTCCGCGCAGCGCTCCAGCGCCGCAGCCAACGCCTCGGGCCCGCCCTCCACCGCGGAGAGGGGCACCAGCCCCACCTCCCGCCCGGCCTGCTGGGTGAGGAGGGTGGGCAGGTGCGACTGCCTCATCGGCCAGCGCGGGTCGCGGGCAAAGGCGGTCAGCTCCAGCGGCCGGCCGTCCACCCGCAGGACGCCGTCGACCGTGGCGCGCCCCCCGCCGGGGAAGGCCGGCGCCACGACGATGGCGCGCGGGGAGAGCGCCTCGAGCAGGGCGCGCAGCTCATAGCCGACGTTGCCGCGCATGGTGGAATCGACCTTCTTGAACAGGGTGCGGCCGGCGAGCGCCCGGGCCACCAGGCCCACGCGACGGTGCGCCTCGGAGGCGCTGGCCTCGCGCGCGTCGGTATCGACCACCAGCACTTCCGCATCCGGAAGGGCCTGCCACCCCAAGGGCACCAAGGCGCGCAGCCCGCGCTTGCCGAACTGCAGGCCCGCGTCCATCGCGCCGGTCAGGTCGTCGGCGATCAGGGCGATGTTGGGCATCTCGGTCACCCCTCTCTGCAGAGCCGCCGCCTCAGGGATAGAGGAGCACCTTGCCGGCCTGGCCGGAGAGGGTCAGCTCCAGCGCCTGGGCATAGTCCTCCAGCGGGAAGCGATGGGTGATCACGGGCAACGGGTCAAAACGGTTGTCACGCAGGAGCGCGTCGACCTGGTACCAGGTGTCCCACATCAGGCGGCCGGTGGAGCCATAGACCACCGCCTCCCGGTAGATGATGGCCGAGGTCATCTCCAGCGTGGTGGGGGCGGCGGGCAGGCCCACCAGTGAGACGCGCCCCCCCTTGCGCAACAGGTCGAAGGCCTGGGCGATGCCGGGGCCAGAGCCGCTCAGCTCGATGACCACGTCGAGCCCGCGGCCGAGGGTGGCGTCGGCGACGGCGGCGTTAACGTCGTCATGCCTGGGGTTCAGGGCCGTGGCCTGGGGGACGATGCGGCGGGCCATTTCCAGCCGGTAGTC
>JAAZBY010000405.1 GCA_012513595.1 Chloroflexota bacterium | reverse complement strand
TCGACGCGCTCCGTGACGCCCGCCCCCGGCGCGTGGGGGTACGTGTCCCCGCCGTAGCCGCCCTTGGCGCCCACGATCCAAGAGTTCGCCGCCAGCGTCGTGAGGTTACAGGAGCACGTCGTGCCCGTCGCCGCGTTCGCCGTCGCCCCCGCGCCAATGGGGCCAAGCTGGTCGACGCCGGTATAGCTGAGGGCCGCCGCGCAGACATAGTTCGTGCCGGAGCCCGTCATTTCGATGGCCACATCGGCCAGCCCGACCGGCGGGGCGACCATGCCCCACCATTCGACCGTCGGTTTGGCCGTGCTGTTGGGAAACGCCCGCGCAATCAGGCTAAGGCGCACCCCGCCATAGGTGACCTCCCGCGCATAGTCGTTGCCCCAGCACTGGACGGCCACCAGCAACACGCGATCCGAGCCCGCCGCCACCGTATGGCTAAAGACGTGCTCCTTCTGCGTAACCGAACTCGTATAGGGTGTGGCGCTGACGAAGGAGATCGCCATGGTCTAGCCCACCTGCTGACCGATCTGCAGTCCATTGACCTTGGCGACGCTCCAGGCGGAATCGTCCGGGGCGCGCTCCATGATGTGGCGGATGCCGCGGTAGCTCGCGTCCACCGCCTTGTCGGGTCCGACATAGTCCACCCCACCGTGGCGCACCAGAGGGCGTAGGTTCCCGATGCCCACGTCGGCGAGCTTGGCGCGATGGCAGAGCTGCACCGCGGTGATCGTGCCATCTGGGGGCGCGATGCCCCCTGTGACATACAGGTCTTGGTGCTCATAGACGTTGGACTCGACGTAGCTCGTGTCGTCGTCCGGCGGGATCTCGGCGACGTTCTCCCAGTTCGCCCCGGCCAGGGGCGTGAACTCCGCATAGGCCCCCAGCCCCACCGGCACGGCGGGATAGATGCCGCCGCGTCCCGGCCAGGAGTTGTTCACCGTCCCGCTCGTATCGTTGACCACGAAATCATCAAAGTAGGCAAACAGCATCTCGCCACCAGTCGAATTGGCGCCAATGACGAGGGCTGTGATCTGGCTCGTGGCGGTATTGCGCGTGTTGCCCGTGAAGCTAATCACCTCCGTCCCGTCTACCTTCACCTCGACGACGCCATTCGCGTCGTGAATGAGCACGTGGATTTCGAGGCAGACCCAGGTAGCACCTATCAGGTTCCCTCCCTCCCCCAGGAGCGTGCCGCCCTCGCCGCCCCGCGAGACGCGAATCGGCCCGAGCGCCCCCGCCGGGGTCCAGAACGTGAGTTGGGGGCTCTTCCCATCGTATACCGAGAAAAAGACGCGGTCGACGCGCCCCCCGACGGCGTACACCCCCAGGCGGATGTAGTACTCATCCACATAGGGTGGCTGAGGGTACCACCACAGGTGCGGGGCAGCGACGGAGGAAGGGATGCCCGCGCTATAGTTCCCGTTGCGCGCGATGAGCGCGCTCACGTCCCAAGCCCCGGGATAGTCGACCTGATCGAACACCTCAAGAGACCCCGCCTCGAACCCCGTCATAAATCTGCGCGTCATCCCCTATCTCCTCTCCGGCCCCGCGAGGCCGTCCGTGTCGTGACCGAGGTAGGTCCACGCTTTGTTTACGCTGAGGGTCGACGTCCCCGGCGCGCCCAGCACGTAATCGAACACGCCCACGTGCCCCGCCTCCAACCCCGTCATCTTGCGTCGTGCCATCCCCTACCTCCCCCCTAAATCGTCAGCCTTCTCGGCCGATAGTGCACCTTCACGCTCAGCGTCCGCGCAACCTCGCACCCGCCGCCCACCGCACGCTGCAGGAAATAGAGCCGCTGCGCCGCGCCCGGCACGAGCGCCAGCGGCGCCCCAAACGCCGCATAGGTCGAGGCCCGTCCTTCCACCGCCATGCCGTCCTTGTAGAGCACCCCGGCGATCATGTCGTCCACCAGGCGCTCCGTCTCGTCCACCCCGCCCGTCACCGGCGCCAGCACGCGCCAGCCGTCCGCCGGCGCCAGCTGGATATAGTCGATGCCCATCTCGTGAGCGCCCGCCCCCCACGTCCGCGCACAGAGCGCCAGCGACAGCGGGTAGAGGTCGCCGGGCCCCAGCTGGTAGGGCGGCAGCTGCACCACGCCTAGGTCCTGCAGCGTCTGGCCGTTGGCCAACTCCATCAGCGGCCCATCCCACTGGACGGCCAGCCCCACTTTGAGCCGCAGCCGCACCCACACTCCGCTCACCGCCAACGTGGTGTAGAGCCGCAGCATCACGTGAGCATAGTTACCGCCGCACGCCTCCAGCAGCGCCGCCGACAGCGGCCAGGCCGCGATCTCGGTCTCGCTCTCGCCGCTCCATTCGGCCAGCAGATAGGCGCCCCCACTGTGGCCGCCGGCGTACACCACCGACGTCGTCGTGCCGTCCCCATCCTCACCCTCGATCATGTGGGGCAGCGTGGCGGGGCTGCTGTAGACGTTGTGGGCCACGAACACCCGGCCCAGCATCGCCGCCCCGTCATAGCTGTTCGTCAGCTCCAGCCTCGGCGGCGCCGGCACGTCGCCGGCGATGACGCCCGCGGCAATGTCCGCGTGGTTGTCCTCGCCGGCCGCGGGCGCCTGGTTGTACACCGTCAGGCCGTTCGTCACGTTCGTGCCATGCGCGTTCGACAGCGGTATCCCCGCCTCCGGCCCCTCCCAGTAGTAGCGCCGGGTGTAGATGATCGCCCCCTCGAGCCCCGCCGTGACGAGCTGCAGGTCGAAATCGAGGTCGCCGTCATCCACCAGCACGCGCCCGCTGAGCACCTCGGAGCGCCACCAATCCTCCGCGTCGCTGGCGCGGAACTCGACGTATACCCGCGGCCCCACCCCCGTCCGCTGGCGATGGCGCGCCCCCTCGAACAGCCGATTGAGCGTGTTGAGCCGCTGGCGCTGCTCGCTCGCCGCGCCGGCCCATAGCACGTCCATCTGCTCGGTCACGTTGCGATAGGCGACCACCGGGCGCTCCCCGCCGTCCGACAGCGCCCCGGCCACGTCAACGGTATCCACCTCCGGCGTCTGGGGCGTCCACCGCTTCAGCACCGCCTCCCCGCCCGACGGCAGGATCCTGACCGTCGTCGTCCCATCCGTAAACCGCAGTTCCATCTACCGCTCCTCTCCCCTCTCCCTGTACTCGGGGAGAGGGGCGGGGGTGAGGGGTCTATGCTTCGCCATCTACCGCTCCCGCCGCTTGATCTCGCGTACGATCTTCCAGACCAGCGCGTCCATATCCTCCTCGTTGCGGATGTACACCGGCCCCACGTTCACGTTGAGCCCGCCGCCGCCCGCGCCGCCACCCGCCATCGCCATGCTCTGCTGCGCCGGCCAGATGCGGCTCCCCCGCGGCAGACTCACCAGCTCGGGCCCGCGCTCGCCCACCCAGCTCAACCCGCCGGGGAAATACCCCGTACCAAGGGCATTGCGCTGCGCGTTCCCTTGCGTCGTGCTCCCTACCTTGCCGCCGTCTCCCGTCCCGCCCGACATCAGGTCACGCAGGATCCGGTAGTTATCGATGGCCTCCTTCACCTTGTCGATGAACCAGCCCACCGGGTCGGTCAACAGCCTCCACGCCTCGCGCACGCCGTTCAGGAACCCCTCTTTGGCCACCTCCCCGAACTCGTCGATCACCCCGCCCAGCTCGAGCTTGACCCCGGCCAGCGACGCAATGAGCCCCAGCGGCCCCAGCAGCGGCGCCGTCATGCCGATCAGCGCCAGCTCCGCCAGCGCCAGCCACCCCTGCAGGATTCCGAGCGCCTCGTTGAGCTTGGGGACCGTGATCCACGCCAGCCCGCTCATCGCCGGCAACACCGGCCCCAGCGCCACCGCCAGCCCACCCACGAGCCGCACGATGGGCTGCAGGTGTCCCGTGGCCGTGCCCATCAGCTCGTTCATTTGGTCGACGTGGCCGTTGAGGGCGCTGAGTTGCTCCACGATGGGGCTGTTGGTCTGACTGCGCGCCTTGCCGCCGCCGCCGGCGCCGAACAGCGTCGCCCACCACGCCGGCAGCTGGATCCCCGCCAGCGTGTCGCCCAGGTTCTGCGCCGCCAGCTCCCCCTCCTCGAACCCCAGCGTCATCTCGTCGATGACCTCCTGCAGCGGCTTCAGCAGCTCGCTCAGGTCGTACCCTTGCAGCTCCTCCGCGGCGTCCACCACGGCGCCGGCCCGCTCCGCCGCCTCGGCCAGCTCGTCCCCCAGCCCATCGCCGCCGCCGCCCGACGCCTCCTTGATCTTGTCCACGATCCCCTTGACCAGCTCCGCCTCCTCGCGCAGCAGGTCCCGCGTCGCCGTCTCGACCTCCAGCCGCGAACGGTAGGCGTCCAGCTCGCCCTGCGCCGTGTCGAGTTCCGCCTGCAGATCGCGCTCTTCCATGAGCAGCCGGATGCGCTCCTGCTCCGCCAGCGCCCGCTCGCGCTGCCCCGCCGTGGCCCGCGGGTCCGCCAGGATCGCCTCGAGTTCCGCCAGCCGCCCCGTGTCGAGCCGGTCCTGCTGCTCGCCGGCGATCTCCCGCAGGCGCCCCTGCACCTCGGCCAGCCGCCCCGACGCCTCGGCCACCCGCGCATAGCGCCGCGCCAGCTCCTCTGCCTGCTCGCCCGCCGGGCCCGCCGCCTCGCGGATGCGCCGGAAGGCCTCCGCCGAGGCGCTCCCCGTCTCCCGAATCTGCTGCAGCAACACCGCGAACGCCTCCCGCGACCCCAGCACCGCCGCGGTGACGTCCCCCTCGTCCATCTCGCCCATGCCGGCCAGCGCCCGGAGCGCCCCCTGCACCTCCCCGGCGAAATCGCGCAGCGCCCCGAAATCCGCCTGCGTCCACCCCGTCAGCCACGCCTCGGCGGCCTCCTGGCCCCAGGTGTCCAG
>JAAZBY010000404.1 GCA_012513595.1 Chloroflexota bacterium | reverse complement strand
CCTTTCTGCTCCCGGTCCGCCGGCGTCATGCCGCGCCGGGGTTCGTGTCGGGAGCTTTATCCACAGGAAGGGGGCAAGTCCGTTGCGCACTTACGAGTTGGTTTTTGTTACCCAGCCCGATCTGGACGAAGAAGGCCTGACTGCCATCGTCGACCGGGTCAAGGAAGCCATGACCGGCAATGGTGGCGAGGTCATCAAGGCTGAGCACATGGGGAAGCGCCGGTTGGCGTATCCCATCGGCAAGCGCCGCGAGGGGCACTATGTGCTGATGCATGCCAACCTGGAGCGGCCGGCGATCACCGCAGTAGAGCGCTACCTCCAGCTGTCGGAGGACGTTCTGCGGCATCTGCTGATCCGCCTGGACGAGATCTAGTTTCCTCGTCCGTCCGCAGGCCCGGAACGCCGGGCGTTCGTGAGTATTTCCCCATTGCCGGGTATTTTGGGAGGCTACCTTGACGGATAATAACACGACAGAAGAGCGCCAGGACCGAGAGGGCGAAGGCAGGGAGACGCGGGAACGCGATAGCCGCGGAGGGGGCGGGGGCCGCCGTGGTGGCGGGGGCTTCCGTGGACGGGGTGGCGGCGGGCGCCGGCGCGGCCGCAAGGTCTGCGCATTCTGCGCCGACCAGATCGACGCGATCGACTATAAGGATGTCTCGACGCTCTCTCGGTACGTGAACGAGCGCGGGCGCATCCTGCCGCGGCGCCGGACGGGGTCTTGCGCCAAGCATCAGCGGCGCCTGTCCGTGGCCATCAAGCGGGCGCGCCATCTGGCCCTGATCCCCTACGCGGCGCAGCACGTTCGCGAGGTCTGATCCGACCGGGCGGCGGTGCCTGTCACTAGCGACGTGGCGCACAGCCGCCGGCCGCAGCGGAGGCTATCTGACGGGGGCATAGGGGGGCCATCCACCTATGCCCCCGCCGCATTCCCGGACAATTACCGAACGGAGGAGAACGTGTCCAAAAGGACGCCCGTCCCCAGCGCTCCCAGGTACGTCCCGCGTCGCCAGCAGGAGCACCGCGTGGCCCATTGGGCGGCCCTCGGCACCTACATCGTGCTCGGCATCGTGGTCGTTCTCCTGGCAGCCGCCCTGGTACAGCAGCATATCCTGCTGCCACGCCGGCCGGTGGCCCGCGTGAACGGGGTGGGCATATCCCTGCGCTCTTACCAGGAGTACTATCGCTACCGGCGTTGGTCGGTGGAGAACACCATCCAGTACCTGGAGGCGCAGAGGCTGCAGTTGTCCGCCGACGAAGTCCTGGCAAGCCTGGTCCCGCAGATTGACCAGCAGATCAGCGAGATGAACTACCAGCTGCAGATGCTGCCCAACGATGCGCTGGATGAGATGATCGATGATGAGCTCGTCCGCCAGGAGGCGGCCAAACGCGGCCTGGTCGCGTCGGGCGACGAGGTCCAGCGGGAGATCGAGACCCTCTTTGGCTACGATCGCAACCCTCCCGTCGCGGAGGAGCCCACCGCGGCGCCCTCTCCGACAGAGTCCGCGGCCATCACTGAGACGGGCACGCTCACCGAGGCGCAGGTGCCCGCCGAGCCCACGCCCACGCCGGCCCCTACAGAGGTGCCGATGACCGAGGAGGAGTTCCAGGCCAGGGCGGCCGAGTGGTTCGCCGCGGTAAAGGACGTCTCAGGCCTGGAAGAGGCCGCCATGCGTGAGCTGGTACGCTGCGACCTCCTGCAGAACAAGCTCGTGGAGGACATCCGCGCCCAGACGCCTACGGTGGCCGAGCAGGTGCACGTGCGGCACATCGTTCTGAACACGGAGGACGAGGCCAAGGCCGCGCTGGAGCGTCTGCGCGCTGGCGAGGACTGGAACACGCTGGCGGCTGAGCTCTCTCAGGATACCCTCACCAAGGACGAGGGCGGCGATCTGGGCTGGCTGACGCGCGGAACACGTGGCGACGCTTTCGATGAGGTGGCCTTCGCCCTGGAGCCGGGCACCCTCAGCGAGGTGGTGCCGATGGGCGTTACGTTTGAGGTCATCGAGGTCCTGGAAAAGGATCCCGCCCGGCCGCTCGATGCCGACCAACTGAGCAGCGCACAGAGCCGGGCCGTCTCCGAGTGGTTCGCCCAGGCGCGCACAGGCGAAGGCATCGAGAGGCTGCTAGAGTCGTCGATGATCCCCAGCTAGACGGCCCCGCCCGAAGTAGAACAGCCGCAACACGCGTTGCGGCTGTTTGTTTTCCGCGGCGGCGCTTTCAGCCGGGTGCGCGGCGCGAGACCTCCAGCACGTCGCGAACGCTCTCCAGCTTGTTCAGGAGCGCCGAAAGGTGCGCCACGCTCTTGACCCCCATCGTCGCTACGATGGTCGCAGTGTGGTCGCCGTTCGTCGAGACGTTCACGGCGCTCATGTTGATGCCCAGATCGGCAACGGCTGAGGCGATGTCGCGCAGCATGCCGCTGCGGTCAAAGGCCTCGATGCGGATGACCACCGGGTAAATCTCTTGCGGGGCGGCCCAGGAGATCTGGATGAGGCGCTCCGTGTCCTGCAGGTGGACGATGTTGGCGCAGTCGACGCGATGTACCGTGATGCCCTTGCCCCGGGTGATATAGCCGACGATGGGGTCGCCCGGCACGGGCTTGCAGCACTCTCCCAGGCGGGTCAGCAGGTCGCCCACGCCGGCCACCTGTATGTCCGACACGGCGGACTCGGGGATCGCCTTGAGCCGCAACGTGTCCTGCCCGGGCCCCGAGTCGTCGATCTTGTGCGCGATCTGGTCGGGGCTGATATCCCCATAGCCGATGGCCGCCAGGAGGTCCTCCACCCTGCTGAACTTGAACAGGGTGGCGATGCGGCCGTATGATTCCTGGTTGAGGCCCAGCCGCCGCATCTCGCGGTCCAGGATGTCTCGGCCGCTGGCGATGTTCTGCTCACGCTGCTGGCGCCGGAACCATTGGCGGATCTTTTGCCGGGCGCGCTGGGTGGCCACATAGTTCAGGTGCGGGTTCAGCCAGTCGCGGCTGGGCGCGCCCTGCTTGGCCGTCAGGATCTCGACCTGCTCGCCGTTCTTGAGCTGGTAATCGAGCGGCACCAGGCGGCCGTCCACCTTGGCCCCCCGGCAGCGGTGGCCGATCTCACTGTGAATCTGGTAGGCAAAGTCGACCGGGGTGGCGCCCTTGGGCAGGTCGACGATCTCTCCCTTGGGGGTAAAGACGTAGACCTGCTCGGCAAAGACGTCGCTCTTCATCGAATCGACGAACTGCCCCGCGTCTTGCACATCCTCGCGCCACTCGGTGGCCTGCCGCAACCAGGCCACCTTCTCCTCGAGGGACTTGTCGCGCCGGGAGCCTTCCTTGTACCGCCAGTGGGCGGCGATACCGTACTCGGCGACCTGGTGCATCTCCTCCGTGCGGATCTGGATCTCGAGCGGCTTACCCTCCAGGCAGACCACCGCGGTGTGCAGGGACTGGTAGAGGTTGTCCTTGGGCATGGCGATATAGTCGTCAAACTCGCCGGGGATGGGCCGCCACAGGCTGTGCATGACGCCGAGCACGTGGTAGCAGTCCTGCACCGTGTTGACGATGATGCGCACCCCGCGCACGTCATAGATCTGGTCAAAGTCGCGGTGCTTTTCCTGCATCTTGGTGTAGATGCTGTAGATGTGCTTGGGCCGCCCGGTGATGCGCGCCTGGATGCCCTCGGCCGTCAGCCGGGCACGGATCATGTCGATGACCCGTTCGAGGTAACGCGAGCGCTCCACGCGCCGTTCGGCGAGGAGCCGGGCGATCTCGTGGTATCTCTCCGAGTCGATGTAGCGGAAGGAGAGATCCTCCAGCTGCCACTTGAGCTG
>JAAZBY010000403.1 GCA_012513595.1 Chloroflexota bacterium | reverse complement strand
GGCGGGCGGGCGATCTAGGTGAGCAGATCCCGCGCGATCTGGTTCACCAGGGAGCCATCGGCCTTGCCGCGCAGCTCGGACATAGCCCGCTTCATGACGGCGCCCATGTCTTTCATGCCGCTGGCCCCCAGCTCTGTGATGATGCGCTGCACAACCTGGCGCACCGCATCAGGGGAAGCCTGCTCGGGAAGGTAGTCGGACAGGACGGCGATGGCTGCCTCTTCCTGGCTGACCAAGTCCTGTCGCCCGGCCTGGCGATAGATCTCTATGGCCTCTTCGCGCTGGCGCACCTCTCGGGAGATGAGCACCTGCACGTCCTGGTCGGTGGCCTCGCGCTGCCACTCGATCTCGGCGTTGGCGATGATCGAGCGCAGGAAGCGGATATGGTCACGCCGCTGCAGGTCCTGCTGGCGCATGGCCGTGTAGAGATCGGCCAGAAGGCGTTCCTTCAGGTTCACGTGTTCTTGGACTCCAGCTCGGGGTTCAGAAAGGACGCCAGGCTATGACCTGGCGTCGGCCTTGCGCGTCGTCCGCCGGCTCTTGCGCAGCTTGGCGGCCGCCTTGCGCTTACGGGTCTGGCAGGGCTTCTCAAAGAAACGACGCTGGCGCACCTCGGTGAGGATAGCGTCTTCCTGGCAGACGTGCTTGAAGCGCCGCATGGCGCTCTCAAACGACTCTCCACTCGAAACAACGACGAAAGACACGGTCTTCTCCTATGTGAAGCGACCTGGGCGCAAGGTTACCTTATTTGACCCGCCCATTATAGACGCACGGGGAGGGGTGTCAAGTTCCAGCTCGGGGCGCACGCCCGGCGGAGCCTGCGGAAGACCAAAAGAGGCCACGGCTAGAGTCCGTGGCCAGCTCCCAGGCCAGAGACGGGCAGCAGTCCACCGCGCCTGGCCGCTAGCAGGACATGCCGCCGTCCACCCCAAAGACCTGCCCGGTGATGTAGGCGGCCGCGTCGCTGGCCAGGAAGGCCACCAGCCCGGCGACATCTTCCGGCCGGCCCAGGCGGCTGAGGGGGATGCGCGCCAGGGCGGAGCGCAGGACCTCCTCGGGCAGCGCGGCGGTCATCTCCGTCTCGATGAACCCGGGGGCTACGACGTTGGCCGTGATGCCGCGCGAGCCCAGTTCCTTGGCCACCGAACGGGTCAGGCCGATCAGGCCGGCCTTGGCCGCGCTATAGTTGGCCTGCCCGGCGTTCCCGGCCAGGCCCACTACCGAGCCGATGTTGATGATGCGCCCGGAGCGCTGCCGCAAAAAGGTACGCTGCACGGCCCGGATGCAGTGAAAGGCGCCCTTGAGGTTGGTATCGAGCACCGCGTCCCAATCCTGTTCGGACATGCGCATCAGAAGGCCGTCGCGGGTGATGCCGGCGTTGTTCACCAGGACGTCGAGGCGGCCAAACGCCTGCAGGGCCGCGTCTACCAGGGCCTGGGCCTGGGCGGCCACCGTCACGTCCGCCTGTACGGCGATCGCCTCAGCCCCGCGGGCCTCCAGCGTGGCCAGCACCGCGTTGGCACGGGCCGCCTCCTGTCGGTAGTTCAGGGTCACCCGGCAGCCCTGCGCGGCCAACTCCTCGGCGATCTGCCGGCCGATGCCGCGGGCGCTGCCCGTCACGATGGCTACCTTGCCCTCGAGTGATCTCATCGCACCAATACCTCGCTTTGGAATGAGGCGATCTCTGCCGCACTGGTGACGCTGTACGCCGCGACGCGGGCATCGATGCGCCGCACCAGGGCGGAGACCACCGCCTTGGGGCCGAGTTCCAGCGTCACCAGGACTCCTGCCTCCGCCATGCGCCGCACCGATTCCTCCCAGCGGACGGGGCTGGTCAGCTGGCGCAACAGGTTGGCGCGCAAGAGGGCCGGGTCGCTGGTGGGCTGTGCCGTGGCGTTGCAGACCACGGGTGCCAGGGGGCGGGCGATCTCGGTGTTCTGCAGCGTCTCGTTCAGGCGGTCGGCTGCGGCGGCCATGCAGGGGGTGTGGCAGGCCACGCTGACGGACAGCGGCCAGGCGCGTTTGGCGCCGCGCTGCAGCGCCAGGTCGAGGGCCCGCTGCAGCGCCTCGCGCTGGCCGGCGACGACCACCTGCCCAGGGCAGTTGAGGTTGGCGATCCACACCCCGCCGCCGTCGGCTGCTTGGGCAACGACGTCGCTGACGGCCTGCTCACTCAGCCCGAGGATGGCGGCCATGCCGCCCGGCACACGAGCGCCCGAGTCGCGCATGGCCTCGCCGCGGCGGCGCACGAGGCGTAGGCCGTCCTCAAAGCGCAGCGCCCCGGCCACGGCCAGCGCCGAGAACTCGCCCAGACTGTGGCCGGCCACCAAGCCGATGCGGGGGATATCGTGCCGGAAGCGGGCCACAAAGGCGCGCCACAGGGCATAGGTGACGGTAAAGATGGCCGGCTGGGCGATGCTGGTGTCGTCCAGCTCGTCGGCGGGACCCTCGAAGCACAGGCGCGTGAGGGGCAGGCCGAGCACCTCGTCGGCGCGCTCAAACACCTCGCGTGCCTCGGGGGATTCGCGATAGAGGTCGGCGCCCATCCCAACGAACTGAGCGCCCTGGCCAGGGAACAGCAGGGCAAACCTACGGTCAAACGCCTCCATGTGTGTTCTTCCTCAGCTTACGATGGTGGTAGGGAGCCGGGCAAGGATCTCCTCAGCCTGGGCGATCGTGCGGCGCAGGACCTCCGCGGCCGGGAGCACCTCGTGGATCAGGCCGGCGATCTGGCCGGCCATCACCGAGCCGTGGGTGACGTCCCCGTCCATGACCGCGCGCCGCAGGCGGCCGGTGCCAAAGTCGAGGATCTCCTGTTCCGAGGCGCCACGCCGCTCCAACTCCTCGAACTCGTGGGCCATCGGGTTGCGCAGGCAGCGCACCGGGTGGCCCAGGGTGGCGCCGGTGACCATTGTGGAGCGCTCATTGGCGTTCACGATGGCCTGCTTATACTGGGCGTGGGCGATACACTCGTCGGTACAGATAAAGCGCGTTCCCATCTGGATGCCCGCAGCGCCCAGCGCCAGGGCGGCGGCCAGGCCGCGGCCGTCGCCAAGGCCGCCGGCGGCGATGACGGGGATCGTCACCGCGTCGACCACCTGGGGCACCAACGCCATGGTAGACACGGTGCCGATGTGGCCGCCCGCCTCCAGCCCCTCGGCAATGACGGCGTCGGCGCCGGCGCGCTCCAGCCGGCGTGCCAGCGCCGCCGAGGCCACCACGGGGATCACGATGACGCCGGCGTCCTTTAGGGGCGCGATGTGGGGGGCCGGGTTGCCGGCCCCGGTGGTGACGACCGGGACACGTTCGGCGGCGCAGAGGGTTATAATGTCTGCGGCCTCCGGGTTAAAGAGGGGCACGTTGACGCCGAAGGACTTACCGCTGTGTGCTCGGATCGCGGCCAGCTGGCGGGCGACCACGTCGGTGGGCGCGCTGCCCGCCCCCAGGATGCCCAGCCCGCCGCCCTCCGAAACGGCCACGACGAGTTCCCAGGTGGCCACCCAGGCCATACCGCCCTGCAGGATCGGGTGGCGTATGCCGAGCATCTTGGTAAGCGGTGTGACGAGCATGTGCGTGGGCCTCCCTATGCTATGATGTCATGATCAACCCCGCCCGGCGGGTCAGGTTGCGCGGCCGACCCGGGCGGCCAGGGCAGAACGGTTCCGGTTGCGGGCAGCAACTCTTGCCGGGCCTCCGTGTTGAAATGCATGCAACGTGCCGCCCCGCCCTGCGGCGACGTGGGGCAGTGGGCCGCGCCTTTCCGGAGGAATGCTGTGGATGGTAGACGAGTTGTCGTGACGGGCCTGGGGGCCCTGAGCCCGCTGGGCCTGAACCTGGCCGATACGTGGGCCTCCGCCTGTGCGGGGCGCTCCGGCGTGGGCCCGATCTCGCGCTTTGAGGCGGGCGAGTTCCGCACCCGTATCGCCGCAGAGCTGAAGGGCTTTGACGCCAAGGCGCACTTTGGGGCGCGCGACGCGCGCCGCCTCGATCCCTTTATCCAGTACGCCATCGTGGCCGCCCGTGAGGCGGTGGCCGACGCCGGCCTGCCGGCCGACGGGCTGGGCGAACGCACAGCCGTGATCACCGGCTCGGGCATTGGCGGCATTCAGACCAACTCTGAGCAGACGCTGGAGCTCCACGAGCGTGGCCCGGCCCGCGTCAGCCCCTTTCTGATCCCCATGATCCTGACGGACATGGCCGCCGGGTTGATCGCCATGGAGTTCGGCTGCAAGGGCCCCAACATGTCCATCAGCTCGGCCTGCGCCAGCGCGGCGAACGCCATCGGTGAGGCGGCTGAGATGATCCGCCGCGGGGCGGCCGATGTGGCCATCTGCGGCGGCTCCGAGGCCGCCGTGGTGTCCATCAGCGTGGCCGGCTTTTCGGCCATGCGGGCTCTCTCCGAACGGAACGACGAGCCGGAACGCGCCTGTCGCCCCTTCGATCGCGATCGCGACGGTTTTGTGATCGGCGAGGGAGGGGCTATGCTGGTGCTGGAGACGCTGGACAATGCTCGGGCGCGCGGGGCCCGCATCTACTGCGAGCTGGCCGGCTATGGGGCCACCGACGACGCCTTTCACATGACGGCGCCCGACGAGAAGGGGGCCGGGGCAGTGGCCTGCATGCGCCTGGCCCTGGCCGCCGCTGGCCTCTCCATCGGCGACGTCGACTATATCAATGCCCATGGTACCAGCACGCCGTTGAACGACGCCACCGAGACGCAGGCCATTCGGACGCTCTTTGGTGAGCAAGCCTACAGCATTCCGGTAAGCTCGACAAAATCGACCCACGGGCATCTGTTGGGCGCCACCGGCGCCCTGGAGGCGGCCCTGTCGGTCATGGCCCTCTGCGAAGGGGTGCTGCCTCCGACGGTGAACCTGGACCATCCCGGCGAGGGCTGCGACCTGGACTATGTGCCCAACCGGGCGCGCCGTGCTCCCATCCGCAGCGTCTTATCCAACTCCTTTGGCTTTGGTGGACATAATGCGTGTCTCGTCTTCACCCAACTCTAAACACAGCGGCAACGGTGCGCGGCGCAGCGAGATCGTAGGTTGGGGCATGTACGTGCCCGAGCGGATCCTGACCAACGACGACCTGGCCCACCTGATGGACACCTCCGACGGCTGGATCCGCGAGCGTACCGGCATCGCGCGGCGGCACGTGGTCTCTGCCGGGGAGACCACCGCCTCAATGGCGATCGAGGCCTCGCGCCGGGCGCTGCAGGTGGCCGATGCCGACCCGCGCGATATCGACCTGATCATCGTGGCGACATCCACGCCCGACCACCCGATGCCCCCCACCGCCTGCCGCGTGCAGGACGCCCTCGGCGCGACGCAGGCCGGCGCTTTTGACTTGAACGCGGCCTGCTCCGGGTTTGTCTACGCGCTGGCCGCCGGGCACCAGGCGATCGCCTCTGGGGAGCATGGCCAGGTCCTCGTCGTCGGGGCCGACACGCTGACCAGTCGCCTGGACTGGACCGACCGCGGCACCGCGGTCCTGTTTGGTGACGGGGCGGGGGCGGTGCTGCTGCGCGCCGCGGACGGGCAGGCCGGCGTGATGGCCACGCTGCTGGGCGCCGACGGCTCAGGCGGAGACGTGCTCATGATCCCAGCGGGGGGCTCGGCCATGCCCCTCACGCACGAGGCGCTGGTGCAGGGGCTGCACTACCTGCGCATGGACGGCCGGCAGGTCTACCGCTTTGCCACCACGGCCCTGGCCGACGCGGCCGAGCAGGTGTCGCGCAAGGCCGGCTGGAGCCTGGAGGAGATCGACCGGGTGATTCCCCATCAGGCCAACGTGCGCATCATCGCGGCGGCTGCCAGGCGCTTGGGGCTGCCGATGGAGCGCTTTGTCGTGAATCTCGAGGAGTACGGCAACACCTCGGCCGCCTCGGTGCCCATCGCCCTGTGCGAGGCGGTCGCGACCGGGCTAGTTCGCCCGGGCGACCGGCTGGTGCTGGTGGG
>JAAZBY010000703.1 GCA_012513595.1 Chloroflexota bacterium | reverse complement strand
TCGTCGGCGTCCTCGACGCCGTTGTTCACGCGGATGATGTGCTGGACGATATTGATGATGTCGCGCTTGGAGAGCATGCGCCGCCGCACCTCGGCATCCCGCCCGATACGGCGGTTCAGCTTATAGCGGCCCACCCTGCCCAGGTCATAGCGCCGCGGGCTAAAGAGCAGCTGCTCCAGGTAGGTGCGGGCGTTGTCCAGCGTGGCCGGGTCGCCGGGGCGCATCTTGCGGTAAAAGTCCTCGAGGGCCTCCTCGGCCGAGGTGTTGGTGTCGTGCTCCAGAGTCGACTGGATAAACTGGTGCTCAGCCACGTTGTCGACGGTGGCAAAGAGCTCCAGGAGCTCCTCGTCGGTCCCCTCGGTAACCAGGTCTTCGCCGCTGTCGTCGCTGACGCCGCCCAGCGCCCGCAGGAGCACCGTTACAGGGATCTTGCGCTTGCGATCGACCTTGACGGAGATCACGTCGCGACGGCTGGTCTCGAACTCCAGCCAGGCCCCGCGGTTGGGGATCAGCTTGGCCATACAGAGCTGGCGGCCGGTCGTCCGGTCTTCGACGACGGTAAAGTAGGCTCCCGGGGAGCGGATGAGCTGGCTGACCACCACGCGTTCGGCACCGTTGACAATAAAGGTGCCGTTCTCGGTCATGATGGGAAAGTCGCCCATATAGACTTCCTGCACCTGGATCGAGTGCTCCTGCGCCTCGTTGTTTTCCAGGAGGACCGTCACATAGAGCGGTGCCGCATAGGTTGTATCGCGCTCACGGCACTCTTCCTGGGTATAGGTAGCCTCAGCAAAGCGGTAGCCCAGGCCCCACTCCTCGTTGATCTTGTCGTCTGTGCCGGGGAAATACAGCTTCAGGTTGCCGTTAAAGCTCTCAATGGGCGAGATCTCGTCGAACAGCTCGCGCAATCCTTCCTGCCGGAACTGCTCGTACGACTCGATCTGGACCTTGATCAGGTCAGGAATCGGCAGAATGTCCGGGATGCGGGCATAGGACTTGCGTCGCTTCGCGCTTCGGCCATTGTTCGCTGTGGCGGTGACCATCCCCGATACTGTCATAGGTTACCACACTCCTTGCACATAGCGGCGGGACACAGGCGGGTTCGCACAAGCCCAGACGTAAGGGTTACTGACTCTCGCAGCGCCGTACCAGAGCGATCGCAGCGGCCTCGGTCGAAGGGCAGGGGTAAAGTCGCGGCAAATGCGCGCGACGTCTCAGTGCGGGATTCCCCATCATTCGCTACATCGCGCGCGATGACTGTGCACGAGCGGAGGCGTCGGATTCCGACGGAAAAAGGATCTATCATTCAGCGCTCGCGGCGCACGCACACCCGTAAGCTATCACTATACTATCTGGCCCCTGTTTGTCAAATGAAGCGGATGGACGGATGGATGGTGGCGGGCATCGCCGCGGGCGGTGCGCACGCGGGCCAGCCTCGAAACCGTTGACAACTGCTGACAGGACGAGTAGAATGTGATATGTAAACTACTGTCGTGCGCATTGTCTATCTCGGTGGTTACGCCATAGTGCCCGGCATAGCCCGGCACACCCGCTGTGCTCCCCGCGGGGAGCAGGGCGTGCTCCCAACCCGCGGTGAGCGAGGACAACCATGAGCCAGAGTGGGTTGATGGCTGGCGGCGATGAGGACTTTGCCACACTGTGGGAAGC
>JAAZBY010000402.1 GCA_012513595.1 Chloroflexota bacterium | reverse complement strand
GCCCAGCACCACAACGGCCTGGGCGTTCCCGTGGCGATGGAGATGCTCGGCGAGGTGGACCGCCGCCTCGAGGCGCTCGTGGCGCACCTGGAGGGCGAGTACCCCGGCGCGCTCGACTGTGTGGTGACCTCTGACCACGGCTTTAGCAGCATCACCAACCACGTCTCATTGAGCGCCGAGGTGGAGGCGCTGGCCGCGGCGGTGCCCGCGCCGCTCGCGCCGGGGGACATGGTCTTTGCCGGCAGCGGCCTCTACCTGCACGGGGCCGCCGAAGAGCACCTGCCCCGCATCCTGGAGGCCTTTGGCGAGCGCCCCTGGGTGGGCGGGCTGTTCGTGCGCGACGATCTGATCTCCCTCTGCCCGCGGGCCCTGCCGCAATCGGCCGTGGGGGGCGGGGCGCACCGCCGTTCGCCACACATTCTGTACACGGGCAGCTGGTCGGCGGAGGTCAACGCCGACGGGGTGGCCGGCTTTACGGAGAACCCCTCCCGGCTGATCGCCTCCCACGGGATGGCCAGCCCCTTCGACGTGAACAACATCCTGGTGGCTTGGGGGCCGTCGTTCAAGGAGGGGTTGGTTTCGCCGATCGCCTGCGGCATCGTGGACCTGGCGCCGACGGTGCTGCACCTCCTGGAGGTGCCGGCGGAGGGGCTGGATGGCCGCGTGCTGTGGGAGCTCTTGCGCGGCGGGCCGGACCTGGCGGCCATGGAGATGCGCCACGCGGCGCTCAGCGGGCCGCTCGGCACGCGGCGGGCCCAGGTAGTGGAGCTCAGCGAGGTGCGCGGCCACGAGTACCTGGACAGCGTCTCGGTAGTATAGCCGCGCTGAGTGGAAAAGAGGGAGAAGAGGACAGGATTTACAGGATTGACAGGATTAGGAGGATTGGAGGGTAACCGCTGTAATCCGCCCATAAATCCTGTAAATCCTGTAAATCCTGTGAATCCTGTCCTCTTGTTTTCCCCACCCTTCAGCGGCGCACCAGAGGGCAGGCGTCGCCCATAGCCTCGAGTATGTCCTGCAGGCGGGCGGTTGGCGACCTCATGCCACGCGCTCCAGAGGGACCGCCTCGGCAAGCGCGCGCCCACGCATCCGCTCGTGCATCCCCGCCGGAGTGACGACGTCCACCTGCAGCCCCAGAAGCTCGCGCAGGTCTATCAGGAGCGCCCCCAGGTCCAGCAGCCCCCTGCCGGGCAGCAGGTCAACCAGCAGGTCCACGTCGCTCTCCGCATCGGCCTCTCGGCGCGCCACCGAGCCGAACACGCGCACGTTCGTGGCGCCGTGGCGTGCGGCCAGAGCCAGGATCTCACCGCGATGGACGGCGAGGGTCTCGTAGACGGTCATCTCCTTCGCCCCCGTGCCAGTCATCGGAACACCCGCGTCGCGGGCGACCCACGGAAAGGGCGCCCACTCGATTCTAGCAGCGTTTGGCCCGCACGCCTACCCTGGGCGAGTTCCTCGCGGCCCGGGCTGCCCCCCTCAGAAGAGCGAGCAGACCCAGGCGGGGCGCTTGGGGAAGAGGACGTCGGCCAGGCGGCCGGCCGCGGGGCTGTGCACCGTCGCGTCGGGGTACCAGTCCCACACTTCTTGGATGCTGCGCCAGCCGAACCAGACCATCGGCGCCACGTGGGGCGGGAGGGTCACGTCTGGCCGCGGCGGGCGCGGCAGGAGCGCCGCGTTCTGCAGGCGCCCCTGGCGGAAGCGCAGCACCAACGCCTCACGCGCCAGGCGCATGGAAAAGGTATCGGTCAGCCCGGCGAAGGGTGAGGCGGCCAGCCGCGCCTCGAGCGCCGGCGCGATGCGCATCATCAGGGCCACCGGGTCGAGCACGCGCACCTGCCAGCCGTAGGGCCGCAGCACCTCACCCCCGAGGGCTTGGGCCGCCTGGACGAGCGGCGCCTCATGGCTGAGCTCCACGCGGACGGTGCGCCCCTCGTGGGCGCGGAGTGACTCGTCACGCGCCCAGCGCAGCGCCGCCAGGCAGGCGTCCTGGTGGGGCAGGTGGGCGGCCTGGATCTGCACCCCCGCGCCCCACTCGGGGATCGGCCTGGCCCAGGTACGCAGGAACCCAGCGGGCAGGCCGCCCTTCTCGAGGATAAAGGTGGCGCGGCGTTCGCGCGCCTCGGCGGGGAGGCCGTCCTGGTAGCGCCAGATCTCTTCGCTGAGGCCGGCGCACAGGCCGAGCGAGCGCGCCTCCTCCGCGTAGAAGGCGAGCAGGGCGGGCATCTCCTCGGGGCGGGCGGGGCGCACCGTCCAAGGGGAGGTCTCTCCCGCGGGGAGGTCGGGGATCTGGTCGGGCCGCAGCCGGACGCCGCCGCCCATCGGCACCACGTACTCGTACCCGTACTGCCGGTAATAGTGCACGATGCCGGCGATGATCGAGATGGGGTAGCCGCGCCGGGCGGCCAGATGGTGGTAGGCGGCAAAGAGCTCCCGCACCAGGTGCCGCCCGCGGTACTCGGGGCGCGTCGAGACGATGCCCACCTCGGCGACGGGGATGGACAGCCCCTCGTACCGCCAGGTGCTGTGGATCAGGCTGACCGAGGAGACCGACCGCCCGGTAGTGGGGTCCTCGACGAACAGGACGTCTTCGGGCCGGCCGCCGGGGCGCGTAAAGAGGTTGGCGCGCAGGGAGGCCTCGTCCTCGTCACCAAAGCCGGCCAGGTGCCCGGCCAGGACGGCCTCCAGGTCCTGCGGGCCAGCGGCCGGGCGCAAGACCAGGCCGCCCGGCAGGGCGCGGGGCAGCACGAAAGCAGCGGGAGACTGCACGGCGTGTTTCTCCTCTACAGAGTGGGCTCGCGGCCGCTAGCGCGGCCCGGGCAACGAGGCCCCACTCGACTGCCGCTCGACCAGGTGCCCGCCAAAGCGGGCGCTCTGCACCTCACGGCCGGCGAGGAGGTCGCGCGTCATGGTGGCGGCGGCGCGGGCCAGGCCGCGCAGGTCGGGGCGCACGCTGGTGAGCGGCGTGGAGAGGACCGGGCACAGGTCGCGGTCGCCGACGGAGGCCACGGCCACGTCGGCCGGGCAACGCAGGCCGGCCTGGGCCAGGCGGGCCAGCACCTCGGCGGCCAGCAGATCGTCGGAGCAGACCACCGCCGTCGGCCGCACGCTGCCCGCCAGGGCCGCGTCGAGGCGGGCGCGCAACGCCGCGCTGCCGGCCTGGCCGGCCACCACCCAGTCCAGCGGGAGGTCGAGGCCGCGATCCCAGACGGAGGAGGCAAAGCCCCAGTAGCGCTTCTGCCCCTCGATGGCGGCGGGGTCCCCGCCGACGTAGGCCAGCCGCCGATGCCCGAGGTCCAGCAGGTGGCGGGTGGCCATGGCGACGGCCGCCTGCTCATCCCAAAAGACGGCGGGGGCGTGCGAGTTCTCCACCTCGCGCACCAGGAGGAGGAGGGGCGGGTTCCCTTCGCCGGCGTGGCGGGCGTAGCGCTCAGCCAGGGAGGGCTCGTCTCCGGAGGGGACGGCCAGCACCGCCGCGGCGCCCAGGGGGCGGGCGGCCTCCAGGGCGCGGGCCTCGGCGTCACCGTCGCCATCGGTAAAGGTCAGGCGGAGGTACACGCCACTGCCGACGAGGTTTTCGGCCAGGTGGCGCACCAGGCGGGCACAGAGCCAGTCGAGGTCGGGCAGGATCACGGCGACCTCGGTCATCTCCGCGTGTTGCGGGGCGCCGTCCTGCACGTACCAGCCCAGGCCGTGCCTGCTGGTGACCAGGCCGCCATGGCGCAGCTCCCGCAGCGCCCGGCGCACGGTGATCTGGCTCACCTCATACAGGGCGCAGAGGGCCCGCTCGCTGGGGAGCTTCTCGCCAGGGTGCAGGGTGCCCTTGCGGATCTGGTCGATGACGTCGTCGGCAATGCGCCGATAGAGCGGTCCTGTGTACTTGTCGAGGCTGCTCATGCTGGCCCTCTCCTCAGCCGCCCAGGGGCGAATGCGTGGCGGCAATATAGCGGCCCATCAGCGACGCGTCAAGGGCGAGCGGGGCTCCGCGGTGAGCCAGGTGACGATGTTGCGCAACAGCCGCGCCGCCACCGGCAGGCCCTGGGCCAGGCCCTCGGCGAGCGGCAAGGTGCACAGCAGCAGCTGGGCCTCCCCCAGGTGGCCGAGGCCCATGGCCGTGGCGAGGCGCGGCGCCCCCTGGCCGGCCAGGGCGCAGACCGTGATCAGCTCAGTGGGCAGTGGGCTGCCCAGGGCGTAACGCGGCAGGAGCGCCGGCTCCGCGTGCCACCAGGCGCCCGGGTCACCCGCGCCGTCGAGGAGCGGGTGCCGCCCGCCGATCAGCCAGGCGCCGCCGGCGGGCCCCGCGCCGGCGGGCCCCGCCGCCCAGGCCGCGGCCGTTCCGAGCGCCGGCAGGAGCGCCTCCCAGGCGGCGGGCTCCGGCGGGTCGGGCGCCAGCCAGGCCACCCGCTGGACCGCGCCGGAAAAGAGAATGCTGGCCAGGCCGCCGGGGGCGGCACCCGTCACCAGCAGGGCGTCGGCTGGCCGGCCGGCCCGGTAGCGCCGCGGGCGGGCGCCCCAGCGCGTCAGCGCGCGAGAGAGAGCAGCGTCACCGCCGAGCAGGGCCAGCCGGGCGCCGCCCAGGTCGGCG
>JAAZBY010000401.1 GCA_012513595.1 Chloroflexota bacterium | reverse complement strand
CAAGCAACGGAAGCGGCACAAAGAAGAAACGCGCGACCTTGGCCGGATCGCGCGTTGCCCTTCTCGCGAGCACCCTAACAACTGGCCACGGTGCTCGCATTGTGTTCTAGGTGCCCCTGGCTGGACTCGAACCAGTACGCCCAAAAGGGCACAGGCCCTCAACCTGCCGTGTATGCCAATTCCACCACAGGGGCATCCAACGCTCACCAGTATACGGCTTCGACCACGCTTGTCAACTCGAGCGACTTGTCGGTACAATCAGCACCATCGTCACACCTGTTCCTGTCAGCCATCTGGGAGGAGACTATGCGCATCGTGTTGGACGCTATGGGCAGCGACCGCGCCCCGGCGGCCGACGTCGAGGGCGCCGTGCGCGCCGCGCGACGCTTCGGGCACGAGATCGTCCTTGTCGGCCGCCAGGCCCTCATCGAGGCCGAGCTTGCCAAGCACAACGCCGCGGACCTGCCCCTGTCCATCGTCCCTGCTGAGCAGGTGATCGGCATGGACGAACACCCCAGCCAGGCGGTGCGCCGCAAGCCGGATTCCTCCATGGTGGTGGGCATGGGGCTGGTGCGCGAGGGCCAGGCCGACGCGTTCGTCTCGGCGGGCAACTCGGGCGGCGTCCTGGCCTCGGCCCTGGCCGGTGCGGGCCGGCTCGGCCGCATCCGCGGCATCCGCCGCCCGGCCCTGAGCACGGTGCTCCCCACCGTCTCCGGCTCTTGCCTGCTGCTCGATATCGGCGCCAACACTGACTGCCGCCCCGAGTGGCTCGTGCAGTTCGCCGTGATGGGCTCCATCTATGCCCAGCGCGTGCTGGGCGTGCCCAACCCGCGCGTGGCCCTCCTCTCCAACGGCGAGGAGGAGACCAAGGGCGATGCCCTGGTGATCGAGGCGCACCAGGCGCTCAAGCAGATCCAGGGCCTGAACTTTATCGGCAACGCCGAGGGCAAGGACCTCCCCATGGGCGCGGCTGACGTCATCGTCGCCGACGGCTTTGCGGGCAACGTGGCCATCAAGACGGCCGAGGGCGTGGCCTCGATGATGCTGCAGCTCCTGCGCACCCACATCAAGGCCAGCCCGATCACGGCAGTCGGCGGGCTGCTGGCCAAGCCGGCCTTCCGCCAGGTGGCCCGGGTGCTCGACTACCGCGAGTACGGCGGCGCGCCCCTCCTCGGCGTGAACGGTGTGGTGATCATCGCCCATGGCCGCTCGGACCCTCTGGCCATCGAGAACGCCGTCCGCGTCGCGGTCGACGCGGTGGCCGGCGGCGTGGTGGAGAGGATCCGTGAGGGGGTCGCGGCCCTGGGCGCCGGCGACGAGTCCGCCGAGAACGAGACCGAGTAGCCGGCGGGCGCTCCGGACGTCACCCCGCGCCCGAGGGGCCGGGGCATCTTGCCCGAGGGCGCGCGTCGCACCGCCTGCCCGCATACCTGTAGAGGTGGCCATGCAAGCCTTCACAAACGAGTCCTTCCTGGACAAGCGCGCCAAGATCGCCCGCTACACCAGCCTTATCGGCCTGGGGGCGCTGGTCGGCGGCGTCTTTACCGTCAGCACGGCCATCTGGCTCTCATATGGCCTGCTGATCATCGGGTTGATCGCCGCCAGCGTGGCCTCGTACCTCAGCAACCAATACATCCGCGAGCCGCGCGCCGACAAGGTCCTCCAGCGCGTGCTGGACGGGCTGGACAAGCGCTACGCCCTCTATTCGTACTATCTGCCCTCTAGCCACGTCGTGGCCTCACACCATGGGCTGACGGTGCTAGTGGCCCGCGCACAGCGTGGAGCCATATCGGTGGAAGGGGGGCGCTGGCGCCACCGGGCGGGTTGGCGCAAGGTGCTACAGTTCTTTGGCGAGCCGGGCCTGGGCCGCCCCGACCTGGACCTCCAGCACGAGATGGCCCGCCTGCAGGCCTGGATTGCCGCCAGGAACCTGCCCGAGCAGATTCCCGTCACGGGCGCCGTCGTCCTGACGCATCCGGAAGCGCTCCTGACGGCCACAGACACCCCATACCCGGTGCTGACCGCCAGCCAGGTGGCCGACTTCTTGCGCCAGGGCCTGACGGAGACACCCGTCCTCAGCACGGCCACTCAGAAAGAACTGCGGAGAACCCTTGATGAGGTCGTCCAGAGCAGAACCAAGCAGTAGCAACCCACGCCCGTGGCGTTGGGCAGCGGTCCCGGGCGCGATCCTGCTGGTGGCTCTGGCGGCCCGCCTCGCCCGCCTGGGTGACGCCAACGTCTGGTGGGACGAAGCCCTGGCCGTGTGGGCACTGCGCAAGGGCCTGGTCGGCGCCACCCTCTGGACGGCCGCCGATGTGCACCCTCCGCTCTTTTTCTGGACGCTGTGGGGCTGGGTGCAGTTGGTGGGCGAGTCCGAGTTTGCCATGCGCCTCCTGTCGGCGGGGCTGGGCGTCCTCACGGTGGCGGCCGTCTACGCCCTGGGCCGCCTGGTGGCCGGCCGCTGGGCCGGCGTCGTGGGGGCGCTCCTCATCGCCGTGTCTCGCTTTCACGTCTGGTGGTCGCAGGAGCTGCGCATGTACGTGCTGGCGGGGCTCCTGGGGACCCTCTCGCTCCTGTTCTTCCTCCGTTGGTTACGCGCCCAAGGGCAGGACCGTCCCCCGCAACGGCAGTGGGCCCTCTTGCTTCCCTATGTGCTGGCCTCCCTGGGCGCGTTGTACACGATCTTTTTGATGGGCGCGGTGCTCCTGGTCGAGAACGTGGTCGTGCTGGCTGCGCTTGCGCGCCGTAGCCCCGCCTCTAGGCGCCGCGCCCTCCTGGCCGGCTGGGTGCCCGCGCAGCTGGCCATTGCCGCGCCGGTGATCGGCTGGCTGAGCCTTTCCTGGGGCCGTATGCGCTCCTGGTCGGTGGCGGAGCCGGTCAGCCTGCGGTTCGTGGCGCGCCTGTACGCCACGCTGCTCACCACCGGCATCTCTACCGACATCGAGCTGGTCCCCCTTTGGCTCATCCTGGTGCCCCTGGGGATACTGGCGGTGGGCCTGGGCCTCTTGGTCGCCCGCTCGTGGCGCCGACCTGAGGCGCAGGGTACCCGCTGCGAGGCGGCCATCCTGCTCATGGCCTGGGGCCTGCCAGCGCTGGCCGTCTATCTGGCGGCTCAGCCGCGCTCCCTCTTTTACACGCCCCGGGTAGAGGCGCGCTACCTCCTCCCCTTTGCCCCGGCCTATTGGGCGCTGCTTGGCGTCGCCGTCGTCGAGATCGGCCGGCGCGCCCGCCTTGCCGGCGTTGCCAGCGGGGTGATCCTCGTGGCCCTGGCGGCGTGGACGTTGCCCGGGCACTATGCGGACCGCGTCCTGCGCGATGAGCTGCAGACCATGGTCCGCGCCGTGTGGAGCCAGGCCGAGCCGGGCGACGTTGTCCTGCTGAACTCGGGGAGCCGCTATCCCATCTTTGACTACTACTATGCCGGCCGGGGCGCCAGCGCGGCGCGGCCGGAGGTGTTGCTCCTCCCCGCCGACGATCGCGAGGTGACGCCCGAGGCCGTCGACGCCCTCCTCGGCGAGTGGCTGGGGCCGGGGCAACGCGTCTGGCTGGCGGAGGTCGACGTCACCCTCAGCGACCCTGAGCGCCTGGCCCGCGCCTGGCTGGGCGAGCGCTACGCCCTGGCCGCCTCCTGGGCCTACGGGCACAACACCCTGCTCCTCTTTGACGGGGCCGGCCGCCCGCCGGCGCTGGCGGCCGACTATGCGCCGCAACACGCCGACGTCGCCGGCCAACGCCTGGGCGGCGGCACACTGCGCGGCTGGGAACTGCCCGTGGAACGCTTTGCCCCGGGGGACTGGGTTCACCTGGCGCTCCTGTGGGACGAGGCGCCCACGGTTCCGCTCGTTCTGACGCTGCGCGACGCTGCCGGCCGCACCGTCCTGGCCGCCGAGGCGGCCGCGCCCGACCAGGGCCCAGGCGCGGGCCGGCGCCAGCAGTTTGACCTGACCGTGACGCCGGCCACCCCTTCCGGCGCCCTCTCTATCTGGCTGCGCGCCGGCGCCGATGAGGTTCTACTGGGGAGCCTGCGCGTCTCTGGCACGGAGCCCCCCGCCCCTCAGAGCCCGGCCATCCCCCTGCAGGGGACCTTTGACGGCGGCCTGACCCTGGAAGGAGCGCGCCTCTCCGCGCAGCGCGTGCGCCCCGGCGGCACGCTGGTACTGGACCTGTACTGGCGCGGCACCACGCCCGAGGTGCGCGACCTGGTCGTGTTCAGCCACCTTCTCGGGGAGGCCTGGAACCCGGCCACCGAGGGGCCCGTGTGGGCCGGGCACGATGCGCGCCCCGGCGACGGCAGCCTGCCCGTGGCCCTCTGGCCACAGGGCGAGGTCGTCGTGGATCGCCACCTGCTTACCGTCGACCCGGCGGCACCGGAGGGCACCTACCGCCTGGAGGTGGGGATGTACGACGCTGCGACGGGCGTTCGCCTGAGCGTCACCCTCCCCGATGGTGCCTCCGCGGACCACCTGCTCCTGGCGAACGAGGTGCGTGTGGGGCGTTAGCCGTGCGACCGAGCCCACCCCTGTAACGAAGCGGCGCCCTGCATGACGGGGCACGGCCCTCGACCACCTCCCACGTTGCGCGAGGTCCTCGCCCGTCGGTCGCGCTGCCTGCCTGCCCCCGGCACATCCCCTGTCCGTTCCTCGTGTCACTGCGTCATGGCACTCGCTGCCGGCAGCGTGTGGTGCTGTTCCACCGTAGCCCTGGCTTGCTCCTCCACGCGCACGTGTCGTGGGTGGTTGCCCGGTGCACCCTCGTCTCTCCGTCCGAGGGCGAGCTCTGGCGGTGGCGGCGGAGGGAGTGCCAGGTGGAAGCGGTCAGCGGCCGCCCTGAGTGCGCTGGGTACGCGTCGTGGCGTGTTGACCGCACCGCTACCGTATGGATGGCCATTCATTCTGTTGCATTATAATGTAATGGGTGATATAATGTGCTCAATGCTCGTTCCTTTTGAGCACGATGAGGTGCTGCCATGGCCCGTGCCCTCCGCATCGCTGTCGGGCACGAACACCCTTTCGTCCGCCGGCGCCGCCCGCCATCGCGCCCTTGCCATCCATGCGGCGCTGCGAGCGGGAGCCGCTGGGTACGCGTTCGAGGACGACCCGCCTCAAGTGCTAGTTGCCGCGATTCGCGCCGTGGCCCGGGGCCACCCATGGCCGCCCAACCGCCGGACCGCTGATGATCTGGGCTCGCTGACGTTGCGGGAGCGGGTGGTATCAGACCAACTCGACAGAATCCCCTGTTTACCTGGGTGGCATGTAGGGGCTGAGCCTGAACAGCGGCTACCCAAGCTGCGGTTATAGCACGTGCGATGACGCTCCGGTGTTCGAGTGCGTCTGCGGAAGTGTGAACTGGAGCTCCCCGAACACTCTGGGGCGAGGCCATGGTCTCGCCCCACAGCAAAGGAGGCCACCGTGCGGACCCACGTGCTTGTGCTCGGCGTGCTGGCCCTATGCCTGACGGCGTGCGTGGTGCTGCCCCCCAGCGCAAAACCCGGTTGGGCGCTCACCGTTGTCCGCACCGAGGATTGGCGCGGGCTATACGGGGGCGACGTGTGGCGCTACGACATCGCCAGCGGACGGGCTGAGCCGCTCACCGAAGGCGATGCGTTACGCTGGCGAACCACCCAGGTGCCTGCGAACGAGTGGCAATGGCTCCGCTGCTGTGCCCCCACCGTCTCACCGGACGGCGCCTGGCTGGCCTACAGTCCCCACAGCGGCTACTGGTCGCCGGGTGGCGAGGATACGCCCCTGGTGAACGTGCCACCGTATATGATCGTGCAGCCCGTCGACGGCAGCAGTCCTCCGCAGACCATCGAGGGCACCGTGCGGGCGGTTTGGTCCCCGGATTCGCAGAGGCTGGCCTATACCGTCGGGCTGAACACTCCCTGGGCCGAGGCCGGCGATCCGTCCCTCTACGTCTACGACCTGTCCTCGCAATCCGCTACGCCGCTCCTCCCGGGTGACCCCACGATGCGGGCGCTTGGCGCGCTGGTCTGGTCGCCGGATGGCCGGTCTCTGGCCTATGTTGCCAGGGTGCAGAGCCAGGACGAGCGGGACGGCGATGCCCTCGAGGCCCAGCGACTCGACCTGGACACCGGTACCGTCGAGGTCGTGGCACCGGTCAAGGTTGGGATCGCCAGTGCCCCGCGCCTCTGTTGGACATCGGATGGGCAGGTCGTCGTCGGGCGGCAGCCGGGCGTCACGCGCTGTTCGGACCCGGCACGTTCAGAGGAACCCGGCTGTGTGTGGACCCGCTGCACCGCGCCCGACGGAACGCGCGTGGCGCAGGTTACGCCGATGGCAGAGGCGGAGAGCTCGCGGGTCACGGTCGAGGGCGCTGGCGGAGTGCTCTGGGAGCGTGAGCTCGCGGGCGTGGTAGCCGACCGGGTGGCATGGTCTGCGGATGGGAGCGTCCTCCTGCTGACCAGTGGCGCTGGCGGGACCTATGCCGAGCCTTGGCGCACCTGGCGCCTGCCGGCGGACGGCTCCGGCGAGGTGGAGCTGGCGATAGAGGGGCAGATCATCTCCATCGTGCCGCAGCAGTAGTGGAGGCGCCGAGCGGACGCTGCCGCGCCAGCGGGCCGCGGCCCCGCAAGGCACCTACCGCCATGAGGTCGGGGCTCCACCGGGTGGAAGAGGGCGTGCGGCTGTGCGCCTATGGCGAGGGGGTGGAGGGGGATCACATGGTGCTGCCCGCCACGGTGCAGGTGGCACCCTGACGGACCTGCCCTGCCAACACAAAGCCCTGGGGCATCCTCGGCCTGATGCGGAGGATACCCCAGGGCTTTTGACGGCGCTCGGGCAGTGCTCAGGCGGTGGCCCAGGCGTCCAGGTACTTGCCCCACGTCTCTGGCTCGGGCGCGCGAGAGAGCCACATCACGGCAATGTAGCGCGGCCGTCGCGGCACGCTGCGCAGCTGCATGCCGGCCTCCTCGGGGGTCAAGGGACCCTTGCGCAGGTTGCAGGGCTTGCAGGCGCAGACGACGTTCTCCCAGGAGGTGTCTCCGCCGCGTACCTTGGGCATCACATGGTCAGCCGTCAGCTCCGCCTTGGCCGGCTGCGCCCCGCAGTACTGGCAGGTGTAGTTGTCGCGCAGCATGACCGCACGGCGCGAGAAGGAGATCGACAGCGGCCGTGGCACCCGCACAAAACCCAACAGGCGAATGACCACCGGCACCGGCAGCGACACGTCCGCCGACCGCACGCGCTGGCTGGCCGCCTCGAGAACCTCTGCCTTTTCTTTCAGCAGCAGGACGATAGCGCGACGCACCGGAACGACGTTCAACGGCTCATACGTGGCGTTCAGAACCAGGACGCTGTTCATGTTCCTGCCTGCACCTGTCGGCTAGGGCGCGGCCGCCGGCCTACCGCAGCGACCCAAGGCCTATCCTACTCCTGCTGGCCGTCAGGGTCAATGGGTACCAGGCACCGATGTTCAGGGTAGTGCGGCCGAGCGCAACGGGCCTCGGCGGCACACCACCCAACCCAGCCCGCCAGAACAGCGACCGTTCCCCTCCGGCAGGCCTGGCCGCTACGGGGCGACCTCAGCCACCAGGTCGTACTCCTGTGCCGAGGTGACGCGCGCCTGGACGAAGGCATCCGGCTCTTGTTCCCCGGCGATCAGTACCAGGCCGTCGATCTCGGGGGCATCGCGGTAGCTGCGCCCCACGCTGAGCCCCTCGGAGGAGCCTTCCACCAGCACCCGTAGCGTGCGGCCCACCTGCGCCTCGTTGCGCTGCCGCGAGATCCCCTGCTGCGCCAGCATGGCGCGCTCAAGGCGCTCGGCCGCCACCTCCGCGGGCACCTGGTCGGGCAGGTCAGCGGCGCGGGTGCCCTCTTCCCGCGAGTAGGCGAACACCCCGACCTTGTCAAAGCGTTCCTCTTCCAGGAAGGCCAGCAGCGCCGCGAACTCGTCTTCCGTCTCGCCGGGATAGCCGACGATGAAGGTGGTTCGCAGGGCCATGTCGGGCATGGCCGCGCGCAGATCCTCCAGCAGGCGGCGCACCGCGTCGACGTCGCTGGGCCGCCGCATGCGCCGCAGGACGTCCGGGTGGGCGTGCTGCAGGGGCAGGTCCACATAGTGGCACACCTGGGGCAACCGGGCCATGGTCTCGATGAGGCGCGGGCTGATGTCCTGCGGGTAGGCGTACAAGATGCGCAACCAGTCCAACGTGGGGGCCGCCGCGCAGATCTCCTCCAGCAGCCCCGGCAGCGCGTCTCCACGGCCCAGGTCACGGCCGTAGGCCGTGCTGTTCTGGGCGATCAGGACAATCTCGCGCACGCCCTGGTCCACCAGCTCGCGTACCTCGCGGAGGATATCACCCTGCGGCTTGGAGCGCTGCGGCCCTTTGATCAGCGGGATCGCGCAGAAGGCGCACGTCGCGCTGCAGCCATCGGCGATCTTGAGGTAGGCGGTGCTCGCGGTGGGGCGTCGCGCGACCGAGGTCACCAGGAGGTCGCTGACCCCGGCGATCGTCGGGCGGCTGCGTCGGTCGTTCTGCAGGGCGCGCAGTAGATCGGCGACCTGTGGCCACGACTGCGTGCCCAGCACGGCGTCCACCCCGGGCACCTGTCGGTAGATCTCCCCAGCGTACCGCTGCGCCAGGCAGCCGGCCGCCACCAGGAACTGCCCGCGCCGCTTCGCCGCGGCCAGCTCGCGCAGCACCCCGTACGACTCATCGCGCGCGTCGTGCACAAAGGCGCAGGTGTTCACGACGAGCAGGTCCGCCCTGCGGATCGACGCCTCCGGAACATGGCCGGCCTCTCTCAGAAGTTGGCCCATCATCTCGGCGTCCACATCGTTCTTGGGGCAGCCGAGCGTCAGAATCTGGTAGCGCATCTCTTTTCTCCAAACAAAAGAGGCCGGCGTGCGCCAGCCTCAACCTGTCGATCCATGGTTCCCTGGCGCCGCACCCTCAGGGCGCCGCCGCCGGGGTGTAGGTCACGTCTACCACCTCACCGGAGGCACCCAGTGGCTCCAGCGCCTGGCCGTTCACCACCAGCTCCAGGCCGGCGGCGTTGCCGATGCGCAGCGCCACGCTCTGGCGGCCCACCCAGGTGTACTCCTCGCCCGGATCCAGCGTAGCCGCCAGCACCTGGGCGCCGTCGATGGTGACGCTCAGCCAGGTCGTCTGCACGACTTTGGCGACCACGGTCACGGCATCGGCCGGCGGGGGTGTGCCCTCGGCAACCGGCTCGGCCGACGGTTCGGTGGTGGCTGTGGCCGTCGCCGTCGGGGTCATGGTGCGGCGCGGGGTCGGCGTGGCGACGGCGCTGACGTGTGTGGCGGTGGCAGTAGGGAGCGGCGGTACTGCCGTCGCCTCACCCGCGCCGGAGGCGGGCTGCGCCTCCGTGGGCGTGGCCGTCTCGGTGGGGCGCGCCGGGCTGCCCGTGGTCGGCCCCGTCGCCACTCCGGCTCCCCGCCTGTTGAACAGGTCGAGCGCGATGCCATAGCTCCGCAGCGCGTCCAGCGGGTTCTCGTGGAGGACCAGGCGGGCATAGCCGAACCAGCCGGCCACCAACAGCACCAGGAGCAGCATCAGCCCCAAAAAGATCCCCGGCCATACCGGCCGGCTGGTGGAACTGAGCAGGGGCTCGTCCAGAACAGTGGGGATGCGCGTCAACGAGCGGGGAACCTCGCTCGAGCCGCTGTACTGCTCGACGATCTCCTCCACCGGCAGGCCCAGGAAGCGCGCATAGTTCTGCAGGAAACCGCGCGTGTAGACGTCACCGGGGAGCGCATCGAAACGCTCCTCCTCCAGCGCCGACAGGAACTGGTGGCGGATGCGGAGTTGTTCTTCTACTTGCTGGAGTGTGAGCCCGCGACCCTCGCGTGCTTCGCGAAGGCGGGTACCGAGGCTACTCACCGATTGGCCCCCCTTCGAGGCGGATTGCCCCTGGAATATACACTTGCGGGGGAGGGCTGTCAAAGCGTCGGCGGTGGTGCCGGTCGCGGCGCGGCGGTCCCCGCCACGTGTCCGCGGTCTAGAACGCTCCCTCTCCCCGCAGTACGGCGAACGGCGTGCGCAGGATGATCTGCACGTCGAGCAGGATAGAGTAGTTGCGGATGTAGTACAGGTCGTCTTCGGCGTGCAGGTGCTTGGCCTTGTTGCTGCGCCCCGAGATCTGCCACCACCCCGTCAGCCCCTGGGGAACGGCAAAGCGCTTCATCTGCCAGGGCTGATAGCGCTCCACCAGGGCGGGCAGCTCGGGCCGTGGCCCCACCAGGCTCATGTCACCCGCCAACACGTTGCACAGCTGGGGCAGTTCATCCAGGCTGTAGCGCCGCAGGAGCCGCCCTACCCGGGTCACCCGGGGGTCGTCGGGGCGCTTGTTGAACACCAGCTGGCCGCCCTCCGTCTGCTGGATGAGGTCCTCCTCACGGCGGTCGGCGCCCTGCACCATGGTGCGGAACTTGAGCATGGCAAAGAGACGGCCGCCCTCGCCGACGCGCTCACTCCGGTAGAGCACCGGCCCCGGCGAGCTCAGCCGCACCAGCAGGGCCAGGAGGCCCAGGAGCGGCGCCAGGACGACCAGGGCCAGCGCGGCGCAGACGACGTCAAAGCCGCGCTTGATGGCCCGGTCCACCGGGCCGATCACGGGCTCCTTCAGCCCGATCAAGGAGAGGCCACCGAGGTTCTCCAGCGTGGTGCGCAAAAAGACGAACTGGGAATAGTCGGGCACCACCTTGACGTTCACAGGCTGGTCGGCCAGGTCGCGGACCAGAGCCTCCAGGCGTTGGTGCGCCGCGAGCGGCAGCGCCACGACCACCTCGCGCACCTGATGGGCGGCAATGACGGCGGCGGCGTCCTCCAGGGTGCCGAGGACGGGCAGCCCCTCCACCGTCTGGCCCTGCTTGTCGGGGGCGTCATCGAGGTAGCCGACCAAGTCGATGCCCATCCAGCTGCTGGGGCGCAGAGACTGGGCCAACTGCCGGCCGATCTCGCCGGCGCCAGCGATGAGCACTCCGCGACGCTCCTTGGCCCGCTGCCCGAAGGCGCGCCGCAACACCAGCCGCGCCCCGAGGCATAGGATCACGTCCAGCAGGCCAAAGTAGACGAACAACAGGCGCGACAGGCCGCGATAAGTGAAGAAGAGGGCCCCCGCGTAGACCACCGTGGCCACGGCGATGGCCGCGATGACCGTCTGAGACTCGTCTGTCCAGTGCACCAGGCGGTGCGGGTCGTAGGCGCGCAGGCTGGCCAGCGTGACCGACCAGATGACCAGGGCCATGGCGAACATTGGCCAGTGCAGGGCCAGGCCCTCGGGCGTGATGTGCTGCCCCACGGGGATGGCGATGCGGGCCTGGCGCGCCAGAACCAGCGCCAGGAAGGTCAGCAGGACGTCACCCACGTACGCGGCGATGAGGTAGCGAGCGGTAGATCGCTGTAGCACTGGGCAACCTCAGACGGGGATAACCTTGGCCGGACCGTGGCAGACGGGCACACTTGCCCGATGATACGCGGCGGGGCGCGCCCCTGTCAAGATGGCGCGGGTCCGGCCAAGATTTGGGTGGAACGCGCCGCGGGAGTGTTCTTTGGGGTCACCCTCTTGACAATTAGAACGTTTGTTCTATATAATGAGGGCGAGGTGACTGATGGAAAAGTGTACCCACGACACACAACTTGACGCCGTTATAGAAGCCACCCGCCTCCGCTACGGACAACGAGCCCTCTTCCGGGGCGGCGGCGGGCGCGCAGGGTGGGGGCCCGTTCTGCCCACCGGCTTTCCCGATGTCGACCGCCTGTTGGGCATCGGCGGGCTGCCCCAGGGGCGCATGACCGAGCTGGTCGGCGCAGGAACCTCCGGGCGGGGCACCCTGGTAGCCCGCACCCTGGCCCTGGAGCAACGAGCCGCCCATCAGGTGGTCTATGTCGACGTGACCCAGGCCATCGACCTGGACATGCTCTCCCACAGTGAGGTGTGCTTTGACTCGCTGGCCATCCTGCGGCCGCTTAACTTTGGCCATGCCCTGGAGATGACCCATGACCTCATCGTCGAGGGGGGCGCCGGGGTGATCCTCTTTGACCGCCTCGACAATCAGTACGAGGGCCCCGCGCAGCCTGACTATGGCCTGCTGGATCGTTCGCTCCGCGAATGGAACACCCTGCTGAGCCGCTCGCTCTGCGCCCTGATCTTCCTGACCGAGGTCACCTCCCTGGCCGCCTATCCCGTCGAACTCACCCTACCCTATTTCGCCAGCGTGCGCCTCGGGTTCGAGTGGCAGTCCTGGCTGTGGCCCTACCGGCGCCTGACCGGCTTTCATACGCGCATCACGGTGCTCAAGAACAAGATGGCCAGCACGGAGGGACAGTCGTTGCTGGTACACATGCCGGTGTTCGAGGGGTAAGCATGGCACGGATCGCCTGCGCGTACGTCCCTTATTTCGTCGCCGAGATCGAGCGGAGCCGCCACGAGACGGAGATGCGCCCGTTGATCATCGCCGAGGAGGAGCGGGTGCTGGGCACCTGTGCCCGCGCCGCCTCGCTGGGCGCCCTGGCCGGTGAGACCGTCTCCGAGGCGGTGGCCCATTGCCCGGATGCCTGCGTCATCCCGGCGGACCTGCCCCACTACCAGGAGGCCTGGGAAGCGCTGCTGGAGCTCTTGGGCCAGCACAGCCCCAGCGTCGACGCCGACCGTTGGGGCCTGGCCTACCTGGAGGCGGCCGGCATGGGCCGGCTCTATGGCGACGAGGAGACCTGGTGTGAGACGCTGCGCCAGCAGGCCTGGCAGAGCCTCCAGGTCAAGATCAACGTTGGCATCGCGGGCACCAAGTTTGCCGCCCTGGTAGCGGCCCGCTCCAGCCAGTTCGGGCCCGGCTATCGCCTCGTATCCAGCGGCGACCGCGCCTATCTCTTCTCCTTTCCGGTGGATTGGCTACCCCTCGACGAGGAGCCCCTGCGTCGGATGGCGCTGCTGGGCATCCGCACCATGGGCCAGTTCGCGGCCCTCTCCTCCACCGCGGTGGCCGAGCAGTTCGGCGCCGAGAGCCTGCCCGCCCATCGGCTGGCTCAGGCGCATGACCAACGCCCCCTCCGCGGCCAGCCCCAGAAGGTGCGGGAGGTGCACGTCGAGTTCGCCACGCCCGAGGCCCGCCTGGAACCGCTCTTGGCCGCGCTGGGCGCCGCCAGCGAGCGCCTTCTGGGCGACCTGAAGCGCGGCGGCCTGGCCGTCCGCCGGGTAGAGCTCGAGGCGCGCCTGGCCGATGGGGAGGCGGTGGTGCGTTCCGCCTGGGTGGGCGACCTGTTGGCCCCCCACAGGCTCCAGGCCATCCTCGAGGGATTGTTGGCCCAGGTGGGGGGCAGCGGCCACGGCGTGATGGAGGCCTGGGTGCGCCTGGTGGGCCTGGCGCCCTGGGTGGGGCGGCAGCTCAGCCTTTTCGCCCATTCTGAGGGCAACCAGCGCCTGGAGGGCACCCTGCGCAAGCTAACCCGCAAACACTCCGCCAGCTGCGTGGTACGCGCCTGCCTGGTGGCCCCCCACAACCCCCTCGGCTGCGGGCATCGTTACAGGCTGCAGGAGTTCCAGCCATGAGCCCCTTCTGGCAGGAGGGCCTGCTCGTGCGCGCCCAGGAGCAAGAGGCGCAGCCCGGGCAGTTCTTTTGGCAGTGGCGCTGGCATCCGATCAGCGACGTCCTCTATCGCTGGCGCGTGCACACCCATTGGTGGACCGATCACGAGGTCTGGCGCGACTACTGGGAGGTCACCACCGAGACGGGCCTCCTTTGCACCCTGTACTACGACCGCCTCCTCGAGGCTTGGTACCTGGAGCGAGTGTACGAGTGAGCGGCTACGTGGAGCTGCACTGCCACTCCTGTTTCTCTTTCCTCGATGGGTCCTCGACCCCCGAGGCGCTCCTCGACCGCGCCCTGGCCCTGGGCATGCCGGCCCTGGCCCTGACGGACCACGACGGCCTGTACGGGGCGGTCCGCTTCTCCACCGAGGCCCAGAAGCGCGGCCTGCGCCCCATCCTGGGGGCCGAGCTGACCCTCACCAGCGAGGAGCACCTCGTCCTCCTCGCCGAGGACCGCCAGGGCTACGCCAACCTCTGCTGGCTGATCAGCCAGGCGCAGCTGGCCGAGAGCAAGGGGCACGCGCGGCTGCCGCTCTCGCTGCTGCCCGGGCACGCCGAGGGGCTTATCGCCCTGACGGCCTGCCGCCAGGGGCCGTTGGCGCGCCCGCTCTTGGCCGGGGAGCGCGACGCCGCCCGGGCCGCCCTGCGTCAGCTGCAGCAGATCTTTCCCGCCGGGTATCTCTACGTGGAGATGCAGAATCACTTCCTCCGCGAAGACGCCGCCCTGGCGGCCGCCCTGGCAGAGCTGGCGGCGGAGGCCGGGCTCCCCCTGGTGGTCACTAACAACACCCACTATGCCGAGCGCGACGGCCATCGCCTGGCCGATGTGTTGAAAGCCATCGACCACAACGTGCCCCTCGACGATGCCCAGGAGTGGTTGCGCCCCAACTCCGAATGGTATCTCAAGTCCGCCGACGAGCTGGCCCCCCTCTTTGCCGACTATCCGCAGGCCCTGGCCAACTCTCTCGAGATCGCCGACCGCTGCCGGGTGGAGATCGCCTTCCGCGAACAGGCCCTGCCCCCCCACGCCCACGCCGGGAGCCAGTCGGCCGACGAGCGCCTGGCCGAACTGTGCCGGGCCGGGCTCGACGTGCGCTACGGGTCGGACCCCACCGAGGGCACCGGTCGGGCCGCCGCCGAGGCCCAGATGCGCCACGAACTCGCCGTCATCCGCACGACGGCCCTGGCCGGCTACTTTTTGCTGGTGTGGGAGATCGTCGGGTTCGCCAAAGAGCAGGGCATCCAGGTGCGCGGCCGGGGCTCGGCCGCCAATTCGATTGTCGCCTATCTGCTGGGGATCACCAACGTCGATCCCCTGGCCCACGACCTCCTCTTCGAGCGCTTTCTCAGCGCCGAGTCGCGCGTCATGCCCGATATCGACCTGGACTTTTGCGCCCGCCGCCGCGAGGAGGTCATCCAGTACGTCTACCAGCATTACGGAGAGGACCACGTCGGCATGGTGTGCAACTATGTCACCTACCGGAAGCGCAGCGCCGCGCGCGACGTGGGCAAGGCCCTGGGCATGGCCCAGGACGTCCTCGACGGCCTGGCCAAGCGAATGCGCGGGATTTCGCGGCTGGGCATCGAAGAGGCCACCGAAGACACGCTTGAGGCCCCCGACGGCGTATCGGGCCGCGTCTGGCGGCGCTTTCTGGGCCTGTGTGACGAGATCCAGGGCCTGCCCCGGCACCTGAGCATCCACGTCGGCGGCATGTGCATCACCGGTGCCCCGCTGACCCAGTTCGTGCCCCTGGAGCGCGCCACCATGCCGGGGCGCGTGGTGATCCAGTGGGACAAGGACTCCGTCGAAGACTCGGGGCTGATCAAAACCGATATCCTCTCCCTGCGCACCCTGGCGGCCATCGACGAGACCCTGCGCGCCGTGGAGGAGCACCACGGTTTGCGCCTGAACCTCGACCGTCTGCCGCTCGACGACCCGGCCGTCTACGAAGCCCTCCAGCGGGCCGATACGGTGGGTGCCTTCCAGGTCGAGTCGCGCGCCCAGCTGCAGGCCTTGGTCAAGATGCAGCCACGCGTTTTCAGCGACATCGTCGTCGAGGTGGCCCTGATCCGCCCGGGCCCGTTGCAGGGCAACATGGTCTACCCCTTCTTCCAGCGACGCCTGGGCCTGCAGGAGGTCACCTACCCCCATCCGCTGTTGGAGCCGATCCTCAAGGAGACGCTGGGGGTGGTGGTCTTTCAGGAACAGGTGATCCGCATCGCCATGGCCATGGGGCAGTTCAGCGCCGGCGAGGCGGACATGCTGCGGCGGGCCATGTCGCGCCATCGCTCCAGCGAGGAGATGGCCTCCTTTCGCGATCGCTTCATGGCCGGCGCCCTGGATCAAGGGGTCCCCGCAGAGACCGCCTCGCAGGTGTTCACCAGCCTCACCGGCTTTGCCTCCTACGGGTTCTGCAAAAGCCACGCGGCCGCCTTTGCCAAGACCTCGTACGACACCCTCTACCTCCGCGCCCACTATCCTGCCGAGTACTACTGCGCGCTTCTGAACAACCAGCCGATGGGGTTCTATGCGCCGCGCGTCCTGGTGGGGGATGCTCGCCAGCACGGGGTGCGCACCCTCCCCGTGCACGTAAACCGCAGCCTGGCCGAGTGCACCATCGAGGAGGGGGCCATCCGCCTCGGCTACACGTACATCGACGGCCTGGGCGATGCGGCCATCGAGCGCATCCTAGCAAGCCGCGCGGAGCGCCCCTTCCTCGGCCTGGCAGACTTTTGCCGGCGCACGCGGCTGCCCCGCCGCCTGGTAGAGCGGACCATCCTGGCCAAGGGGATGGAGGAATGGGAGCCAGACGCCCGGCGGCTCCTCTGGGAGCTGGGCGGCCTGCGTTACCAAGAGGAGGCCCTGCCCCTGGAGTACATCGCCGCCGCCCCCCTCGACCTCGAGCCGATGACGGCCGAGGAGGAGCTCCTGGCCGAGTACAGCGCCACGGGGCTCTCGGCCGAGGGACATCTGATGGAGACCTACCGCGAGCAGATGGAGCGGCTGGGGGCCATCACCAGCCAGGACCTGGCCCACACCTCCCTGGGCGAAACCGTCCAGGTGGCGGGGTTGGTGGTGGTGCGCCAGGCGCCGCCCACCGCCAAGGGGTTCGTGTTCCTCACCCTGGAGGACGAGTTCGGGCTGCTGAACGTCATCGTGCGGCCCGACGTCTTTCAGCTACATCGCAGCGCCTGGGCCACGGGGCAGATCCTGATGGTCGAAGGCAAGGTGGAGCGGTTCCTCACCCAGATCAACGTGATGGCCACGCAGGTGTGGCAGCTGCGCTAGCCGCCCGCGGCGGCGCAGGGCACTGGCGGGTCGGGCGACTGGTACGTACCATTTGCCCCAAGACCTTGACAAGTCTGTGGCGATGTGAGATGATGGGACTGGTACGTACCAATGATCCATCGCCCAGGCGAGATCGAGGCTCCGATGAGGATCGACCAGGAACCGCCGCCACTTGACGCGCCCCCCGCCGACGCCCCCGAGGCGCCTGGGCTGCCTCTGTACCGCTCCCTGGGCCGTTCCCTGCTCCGCCGCATCCGCAGCGGCGAATGGCAGCCCGGTCAACAGATCCCCTCGGAGCGCGAGCTCATGGCCCTTACGGGCCTCAGCCGCGATACGGTCCGCAAGGGGCTGGACGACCTCGTCCGCCAGGGCGTGCTCGATCGCATGCAGGGCCGGGGCACCTTCGTGGCCGCCCGTGGCCCCGGGCCGCGCCTGGCCGACCTGGCCGGGATCTGGCGCGGCGCAGGGCGACACGTGGAGCTGCTCCTGACCGATTGCGGCAGCGGCGACGTCCCCGAGGACGTCCGCCAGTTACTGGCCCTCTCCGCGCTCGAGCGCATCATCTGGATCCAGCACCTTCTGACCCTCGATGGCACCCCGGCCGCCGTGCAGCACGCCTACCTGCCCCAGGCGCTTTTCCCCACCCTGTTGAAGCAGTGTGCGGCCGGGCAGGACCTGGCCGCAGCGGTCTCGTCGACTGAGGGGGCCGGCATCGTCTTCTACGCGGAGAGTCTGGAGCCCACGGCGCTCGGCTCTCTGGAAGCCTACTTGTTGGGGCTGCGCGCGGGCCTGCCCGCCCTTTTGCTGGAACACCTCGGTCTGGATGCCCGCGGCCGGCGCGTCCTCTTCCAGTCCAGCATCCTGCGCGGGGACCTGTGCCGCGCCTACGTCGGCGACGCTCTGGGCGCCTGGAACCTCCGCGAGGCCGAGGCGGCCCCTCCGCATTTCGCCGCCGCCCTGCGCGACGCCGAGCACGCCCTGCGCGAGCGGCACGCCCCTCAGCCTGTGCGCGCGGCCGCCGGCGTCGCCGCACGGCCCGCCGCAGCCCGGCCCTGGCCCACGCCCGCCCTTCCCGAGCGCGCGAATGCACCGCGGCGCTTCGTATACTCGGTGGCCCCAGCGCCTGCAGTGCCTGCGGACCAGGCCGCTCTTTCCCGGCGGCAGTTCCTGCGCATGACCAGCCTGGTGGCGGCCAGCAGCCTGGCCGCCGTCTGCCCGCCGGTGGCCGCTGCGTCTGCACCGGCAGGCAAAGCCCCGGCGCAGGCGCCTGCGGCAGCGGCGCCCGGGGAGCCCGCCACAACGCTCGAACGGCGACCGCTCGTCTTTCGCGAGGCGCCCCTGCTTGCGGAGCGCGTCGCCGCCGGCCTGCTCCCACCGGTGGAACAGCGGCTCCCCCGCATTCCATCCCTGTACCCGGTGGCCGAGACCATCGGCCGGTACGGGGGCACCATTCGCAGGGCCGTCGCCGGCCGGAGCGACTTTGGCGGCGCGTCCAAGTGGGTGGCCACCAGCCTGACGCACTTTAACCCCGACCTCAGCCTGCGCCCCGACCTCTGCGAAGCCTGGGAGGTGAACGACGAGGCCACCACCTATACCGTGCACCTCCGCGATGGGCTGTGCTGGTCCGACGGGCAGCCCTTCACCTCCGAGGACGTGCGCTGGTGGTACGAGGAGGTCATCCGCGACAAGGACCTCACCCAGGGCGCAGCCCGGGGCTATGCGACGGGCGAGCCGCCCGTGCTCATGAGCCTGGAGGTGCCCGACGACCTCACCGTGGTCATACGCTTTGCCCATCGCTTCCCGGTGTTCATGCACCAGCAGAACTCGGCCGAGCCCTTCCTACCGTCCCACTATATGCGCCAGTTCCATGCGCGCTTCGCCGAGGACCCCGACGCGCTCCAAAGGCGCGCGGAGGAGGCCGGCCTGCCCTCCTGGACCCAGTACTTCTGGGAGCGCGACAAGTGGTACATGAACCCCGAGCGCCCGGTGCTGTATCCCTGGATGGCGACAAACCGGCTGGATAGTGACCTCTTTGTGCTGGAGCGCAACCCCTTCTTCGGCGGCATCGATGCCGCCGGCCAGCAGCTCCCCTATGTCGACCGGGTCACCTTCCGCCAGTTCGACAGCCTCGACGTGTTCAACATGTGGGTGCTGAACGGTGAGATCGACCTGCAGGGCCGCCACGT
>JAAZBY010000400.1 GCA_012513595.1 Chloroflexota bacterium | reverse complement strand
GTAGGGCGGGGTCTTGCCTGCCCCCCGAACGGGGGGAGCCCCGCCCGGGCGGATGCGGCGAGCCTGTTTTCAGAGAAGTGCGGCGCTGGGGCGCCGCACTTCCGCGGCGAGTACCGCGAAGGTACAGGGCCTTGCCGCCGTCCGGACGCCAGGGGCTCCCCCCATGCGGGGGGCAGGCAAGACCCCTGGCTACGAGAAACGCCCCCTAAAGGGGGCTCAAGACGCGTATACGCTCCGGAGCCGGCTTCGGCCGGCTTTGGCCGGCTTTAGCCGGCGTTACCGGTAGGGCGGGGTCTTGCCTGCCCCCCGAACGGGGGGAGCCCCGCCCGCGCGGCTGCGGCGAGCTTGTTTTGAGAGCAGTGCTGAAGAGGGAGGCATGGTCAGGCGACGCTGGGAATCCTATCCCCAATCCTGTGAATCCTGTTAATCCTGTCCTTCTTCTCCTTCCCTTCTTCTCCTTCCCTTCCTCCCGGGCCCAGCTACTGCGGGGGGGACCAGCCGAGCTCGGGGATGGGGGGCAGGGCGGGCTCGAAGAGCCAGGCGCGGAAGAAGGCGCCCAGGTCCTGGCCCGAGACCTCCTCGGCCACGGCGATAAAGTCGTCGCTGGTGGCCACCCCGCCGGCGTGGCGGGCCAGGTAGGTGCGCAGGATGACGGCAAAGGCCTCATCCCCCAGGCGAGCGCGCAGGGCGTGCAGCGTCAGCGCGCCGCGCTGGTAGACGCGCCAGTCGAACAGGAACTCGGGCCCCGGGTCGCCGATCACAAAGGCATCCCCCTCCAGGCCCAGGGCCGCCAGGAAGGCGTTGTAGGGCTCCATGCCGAGGGTGACCTCCTCAAAGGGGGCGGCGGCCACCAGGGCGGGCAGGTCCGCGGCGGGGATGCCCCCCTCATTGGCCGAGGCGGGCGCCCCTTCCACCAGGGCGTCGATCTCCCCGGCCGTCAGCACTTCCCCGAGGAGGGCCGTCAGCGCGCGGCGCAGGGCGGCGGGCCTCAGCGGCGCATCGCCCAGGGGGAGGCGGGCCACCCGGCGGGCCAGGTCCTCGGGCGTGGTGGTGATGCGGGGATAGTCGAACCCCAGGGTGACGTAGCGGTCGTACAGCGCCTCACGGACGACGTCGGCCCCCTCGGTCTCCTCCTGCCAGAGGTAGGCGGCGTAGGTGGCCAGCCCCTCGTTCAGCCAGATGTGCTGCCAGGCCGCCGGAGAGACCGCGTTCCCGAACCACTGGTGGGCCAGCTCGTGGGCCACGGTGTAGTAGCGCGGCACGGTGCGGCCAAAGGTCGAGAGGGTCTGCGTCTCCATAGCAAAGCCGAGGTCCACGTCGTGGGCGACCACGCCGTAGGAGGCAAAGGGGTAGGGGCCGAGGAGGTCCTGGAAGTAGACCACCATGGCGGGGATGTCGTCAAAGGTGGCGCGGATGGCCGGCGGCACCGCGGCGCCAAAGTAGCTGCGCAGCGGCACGCCGCCGGCGGTGCCCATCTCGACCACGTCCAGGTCGGCGATGGCGACGGTGGCCAGGTATGAGGCCATGGGGGCGGCCTCCTCAAAGACGTAGGTGCGGCCCCCCGCCCCCGGCGTGACGCCGACCAACACCCCGTTGGCGGCCACGACCCAGGGCTCGGCGACGGTGACGCGGAAGGTGTAGGTGGCCTTGTCGGCGGGGTGGTCGTTGACGGGGTACCAGGTGGCCGCGCCGCTCGGCTCCGAGGCGACCAGGATGCCGCGGCCATAGTGGTGCCAGCCGAGGGAGTAGCGCCCGTCGCCGTCGGCCGGCAGGGCCGTCGGCGTGCCCGAGTAGGAGACCGTGGCTGTAAAGGCCTCCCCGGCGGCCAGCGGCGCGGCGGGGGTCAGGGTCAGCTCGGTGCCGAGGCGCGCCGCCCGGCAGGGGGCGCCGTTGATGGCCGTGGCCCCGAGGCGCGGCCCGGCATAGTCGAGGTTCAGCGAGGAGAGGTCCTGGATGGCCAGGGCCGTGATGGTCGTGGTGGCCGAGATGACGTTGCGCGGCACGTCGACCGTCAGGTCAATGGCGTAGTGGAGCGCGTCGTACCCCCCGTTACCCATGGTGGGAAAGTAGGGGTCGCCGATGCCGGCGGAGCCGGCGACAGGCTCCGCGGCCGGGTGTGGCGCGCCGCTGGGGAGCGGCGTGACGATGCAGCCCCCTACCAGGAGCAGGCCCAGCAGGGCGGCCAGGGCGACGGTCAGGCGCTTTGCCATGGGCAGGGCCCCCCGTGTGTGGCGCGGCTCAGGTAAAGAAGGGTTGCAGCCAGGCCGGGTCGATCTGCAGGCCAAAGCCGGGGCCGGCGGGCAGCCCCAGGCAACCGTCCGCGGGCACGCGGGTGCCCGGGAGGCGCCCCGCCCCAGCCAGGGGCACCCCCGGCGCCGAGCCGATAAAGCACTCGGCCCAGGGCGTGTTGGGCATGGCGACGGAAAAGTGCTGCCCGAAGGCGTGGTTGGCCCCGCCGTGCAGGCAGACCGTCAGCCCGGCGGCGTCAGCGGCCAGGGCGATGCGGCGGCAGGCCGTCAGCCCACCCGCCCACTGGATATCGGGCTGGAGGACGTCGACGGCGCGGCGCGAGATCAGCCATTCGAAGGGGTAGGGCGTGTACATATGCTCGCCGGTGGCCAGCCCCTGCCAGGGGAGGCGCTGGCGCACGGCGACGTGGCCGTCGAGGTCCTCGGGAGGCAGGTACTCCTCGATCCAGCGCAGCCGGTAAGGCCGCAAGCGCTCGGCCAGGCGCACCGTGTACTCGACGTCAAAGGCCATGTAGCAGTCGAGCATCAGCTCGGCGTCGTCGCCGATGGCGGCGCGGGCCTCGGAGACGAGGCGTTCGTTGGCCTCGAGGCCGGCCAGGCCGTCGGCCGGCCCGTAGGGGCAGGCCAGCTTGAAGCCGCGGAAGCCGAGCTCACGGTACCAGTCCACGTCGTTGCCTGTGGCGTAGCAAAAGAGGCCCTCACGCGAGGGGCCGCCGAGCAGGGCGTAAACGGGCTGGCCGAGCAGGCGGCCGGCCAGGTCCCAGAGGGCCAGGTCGACGCCGCTGATGGCCACCGAGGCCAGGCCGACGGTGCCGTAGGGCTTGGAGAGGCGGAACATCATCTCCCACAGGCGCTCGATGGCCAGGGCATCCTTGCCGACGAGGTGGGGGGCGAAATGGTCGGCGATGATGGCCGCCACCGGCCGGCCGAAGGAGCAAGAGCCGAGCCCCTGGGTGCCGTCCTCGGCGGTAACGCGCACCCAGACCGGCTCCCACTTGGGCTGCCAGAGGCTGCGGTGCCGCTTATACTCAGGATACCGAGACATCGGGTTGGCCACCTCGGCGTCGACCCCCCAGGCGGGGCGGCGCGGCGGGTGCGAGGGCGGCTCGGGCGGGCGGGAGAGGCGGAGCACCTCGACGTTTGTGATGCGCATGGGCCGATCCTCTCGGTATGGGCGCCGCGCCGCGGGGTGCGGCGCCCAGCGATGCGAACCCGACGCTCCTAGGGCAGGGCGAAGGCGCTGTCCATCTCCTGGCGCAGCGCCCAGAGGGCCGAGTCGGCCGGCGCCTCGACCATCTCGCGCCGGATGATCGTGCCGGCGGGGACGTCGGCGCGCAGGCGATGGCCGGTGGCCATGTGCAGCGGCAGGGGCGCGCCGTCACGCACGGCGCGGGCCGGCAGGAGCAGGTACTCCAGGCCCGGGTCGTGGTCGCCGCCGACGGTGCTGCCGGCCGGCAGGCTCACTCGGGTGCGGGCCACCAGGTCGACGCGGGGCAGCACCTCGCGCCCGCCGGTGGGCAGGCCGAGCAGCCCGGCCGTCAGGAGGGTGATGGGCGTCTCCACCCCGCAGAGGTGGTAGGGGCGGTAGATCAGCGCGGCGGTATCCTTGGCGTTGGGAATGAGGCCCTTGGTCGTCAGGATGCGCCGCGAGTAGTCGTTGGCGCAGGAGACCACCACGAACACGCCGCCGCCCAGGCCGGCCTCGTCCGCACGGCGCAGGCAGGTGACGGAGTCGATGACGCCGCGGCGCCCCAGCAGGCCGCCATCCTCGGCGGGGCAGAGCACCTCGGGCATCTCGGTGATGCGCACCGCCGGGCAGTGCAGCGCCTCGACGTCGGGGAGGAGGCCGGTGGCGTTGGCGGCGATGGCCATCTCGGTGACGTCAAACCCGCCGATGCGCCCCAGCGGCGCGAAGGCCTGCCGCCGGGCGGCGACGACCTCGCCGACCTGCCCCGGCGTGATGGGGGCCAGCAGGGCGCGCTGGGCGGGGGTGAGGGTCAGCGCCTCTTTCCCGCGGCGCACCGTGCCGGCGGCGTCGTCGTAGATGAACTCGGTATCGCGCGCCTTGCCGCCGCAGAGGACGTCGAGCCCCAGCTCGCGGCACCAGTCCACCAGGCCGATGAGCAGGCCGTGCTGGTCGCCATCGACGGCGCTGTAGACCAGGCCGGCCGCGTCGGCCAGGCGCTTGAGGTAGGGGCCGATGGTCGCGTCAGGCTCTTTGCTGACCATGGCCAGGTGCTTGCCGGCCCGCAGGGCGGCGGCGCCGTGCCGGGCGGCGGCCTCCGGGGAGCCGGTCGACTCGACGATCACGTCGAGCGGCAGGTCCATGAGCACCATGGCGTCGGCCACGACGGCGCGGCGGCCGCGCTCCATGGCCGCCAGCACCTGGGCGCGCGTCTCACAGTGGGCGATGGCCTCGTCGGGCAGGCCGGCGCGGCGGTAGGCCAGGCGTGCGGCCTCGACGTTCAGGTCGGCGAGGACGGGCACCTCCAGCCGGCGCATGGCCTGGGCCTGGGTGACGATTGCGGTGGCGTATTGCCCCACGCCGATGACCCCGGCGCGCACCGGCCGGCCGCTCGTGGTGGCTCTGTCAAACAGGGCGGTGTAGATCATGGGGCCTCCTTGGGGCGGCGGTTAGTAGGCGCGCGTCTCACGCAGGGCGTTCAGGATGACGGGGATCGACTCTTGCCAGCGCGGAGGCAGGTCTTCAGAGATCTCGAAGGCCAGGCGACGGCCGTCGGGGGCGGCGTCGGCCACCATGCGCAGCACCAGGTCGTGCAGTTCGCGGGGCGGCAGGTCGTAGGCGCCCATGTTGATGTTGGCCCAGAAGAGCTTGTCGGGCCAGACGGCGCGCGCCTCGGCCAGGGTCTGGTCCCCCTCGGGCGGCGCGGTGAGTGACTCGATCAGGTCGATCGGGGAGCCGGCGATGAGTTCCCGGCAGGAGGCGGTGCGCCCGTCATAATGGGTGCCCACGACCTTGCCCGCGGCGTGGAGCAGCGGGTAGCACTCTTCGTAGACGGGCAGGAGGAACTCGGCGTAGCGCCGGGGGCCGAGGGTCTCGGCGGTAAAGTTCTCCAGGTTGGCGACAAAGCGGCCCGGGCCGGCGGCGGCGACCTCCACGCGGCGCCGGAACTGGACCAGGAGCGCGTCGTAGAGGGCGCGGACCTCTTCCTCGTACTCGTAGAGGTGCAGGGCAAAGCGCTCCAGGCCGGCCAGGTCGACCAGGATGGTCTGCAGCGGGGTGCGCCGGATGATCGAGAGGGCCGTGCCAAAGGGGGGCAGGGCGGCCTCCTCGGCCAGGAAGCCCTCGTAGCGGGGGACGACGTCGGTGTGCTGGACGATCCAGGTCATCACGCGATAGTCGGCGGGGCTCTCCAGCCAGTACTTGCGCTGCCAGCCGTCGGTCCAAGTGGCCGAGACCTCTCCGACGGGGGTGCGCTGGACCTGGCGGGTGATGAGGGCGCCGTCCTCGCGCCAGGAGTCCTCGACGAGTTCGACGCCGCGGGGGACCTCTTCATAGGGGTAGACGTGAAAGGTGACGCCCAGGCCCTGGTCGAAAAGTGGCTGCCAGCGCGGATCGCGCAGCATGTTGCGGTCTTTGGAAAAGTAGGTGGTGAAGGGGATCTCATCGGGGCGCTCTCCGGCCAGGAAGGCCTGCAGACGCCTCGTCACCGGGGTAGACATGGTTGGCTTGCTCCTCAGGCGGCTGTGGGTACCTGCGGCATTATGGGCGAGCAGAGCGAGCGGCGCAAGGCCGGCCGTGGGGCCGGGAAGAGGGAAGGAGGAGAAGAAGGACAGGATTAACAGGATTGACAGGATTTCAAGAGGTATCAAGAGAAGGGCTCTATGTAGGCGGGGGTCGCACCTTTTGGGCTTCTCTTGTCTTGTCAGTCCTGTGAATCCTGTAAATCCTGTCTGTCTTTCCCCTTTGCGGCCGTGGGGCGCTGCCCGGGCAGACGCGTGACGGAGGGAAGCGGAAGAGAAGAAGGACAGGATTCACAGGATTGACAGGATTTCAAGAGGTATCAAGAGAAGGGCTCTATATAGGCGGGGGTCGCACCTTTTAGACTTCTCTTGTCCTGTCAATCCTGTAAATCCTGTTAATCCTGTCTGTCTTTGTCCTGTGCGGCCGCGGGGCGCTGCCCGGGCAGACGCGTGACGGAGGGAAGCGGAAGAGAAGAAGGACAGGATT
>JAAZBY010000399.1 GCA_012513595.1 Chloroflexota bacterium | reverse complement strand
GGGACCGGTGGCTGCGCGCCTTCTGGCGCCTGGAGCCCCGGCTGGCCGGCGTGATGAACTCCGTGACGCTGATCGACGCCAACCGCGGCTGGTCGTTGGTCGGGGGCCGGAATCAGGTGCTGCGCTACACGGACATTCTGCACAACGCCGAGGACGGCGCCGGGTGGCGGGCGCTGATGCGCAAGCTCAGCCTCTCCTACTGGGCCACCGACATGGGCGCGGTGTGCGAGCTGGGGCGGGACGGGGCCGGCGGGCCGCTCCGGGCACTCTACCACGTGGACTCGGCTCGCTGCCGGCTGACGGGCAAGCGCACGATGCCCCTCGAGTATCACCCGGCGGCGGGGGGCGTCCAGGAGTGGGCGGCCGGCGATTTTCTGCGGGTGGCGTCGATGCCCTCCGATGACGAGGCCTTTCGGGGGCTGGGGTTCTCGGCGGTGAGTCGCTGCGTCGAGATTGCCCGGCTCCTCTACGCGGTGCTCCAACACGACCAAGAGCAGGTCGGAGCGCGGGCGCCCAAGGGGCTGTTGCTCCTGCAGGGCATCTCGGAGACGCAGTGGGAGGAATCCCTGGCCGCCCGCGAGGCGGACATGGCGTCGCTGGAGCGGCGCTACTACGGCGGGGTCCAGGTGCTGGCATCCTCGGGGATCGAGCAGGTCGACGCCAAGCTCGTGGCGCTTTCCCAGCTGCCGCAAAACTTTGACGCCAAGATGTTCCTGGACCTGTCGATGTACGGCTATGCGCTGTGCTTCGGGTACGACCCCAGCGAGTTCTGGCCGGTGCAATTTGGAGCCCTGGGCCGGGGGAATGAGACGGAGGTCCAGCACCGCAAGGCGACGGGCAAGGGAGGGCTGGACTTTGCCCTCTCCCTCCAGGAGCAGCTGCAGAACGAGCTGCCCGGCACGCTGGCCTTCGAGTTCGAGCAGCGCGACGAGGCGGGTGAGCTTACCACGGCGGCGCTGGCCCAGGCCAAGCTGAACGTCGTCACGACGGCGTATAAGGCGGGGTTGGGGCAGGGCGAGTCGCTCCTGACCCGGGATGAGGCGCGCAGCCTCCTGGTGGATGCGGGGATCATTCCCCCCGAATGGACCGAGGCCGAGGAGGACGTCCAGGTCGCCGACACCCAGGACGTCGATCGGTGGCTCGATACCGCGGCGGTGCGGCGGGCGATGGCGCGCTGGCCGGAGGAGGAGATCGTCGTCTACTCCTGGCCCTCCCGGCGGCTGCGGGTGCTGTCGAAGATATCGCAGATGCGCCGGACTGAGAGACGCCGGCCGCGGCGCCGGACGCGCCGAGAGGACGCAGCGGACGGGGTGCTCTACGAGGACGATCTGGTGACGATCACCGAGGCGGACGTGGACACGGCCATCGCCCAGGCGCGCCGGCGGGTGGGGGATGAGTTCGCCGAACTCCTGACCGCGCCGACGATGACGGACGACGACTATGCGGCGCTGGAGGGCGAGGGATGAGATGGGCCTGGGATCCCCGCGTCTTCCGATACCGCGACCTTGATACCGGCAGATTCCTGCGCCGCACCGAGGTGCTGGACTATGTCGGCAAGGCGGTGGGCGCCGCCGACGTGGCCGCCGATCAGCTGGGGGTGTTCGTCGCGGACGGCACGCTCTCGCCGGGGGACTTTGGCGATCTGTTCAAGGCGGAGCTCAAGTCGACGTACATCCAGCAGTACCTCCTGGGGATCGGCGGCCGGGAGCAGATGACGCCGGAGGACTGGGGGTCGGTCGGCGGCATGCTGCACGAGCAGTATCGGCACGTGGCGGATTTCGTCCAGGAGGTCGCCGCGGGGAACCTCTCGGAGGCCCAGATTCAGGCGCGAGTCAGGATGTACACGAACAGCTCGCGAGAGGCCTTTGAGCGCGCCCACGGCCGGATCGCCGACAAGGCGGGGATGACCGAAGAGCTGTGGGTGCTGGGAG
>JAAZBY010000398.1 GCA_012513595.1 Chloroflexota bacterium | reverse complement strand
TCAGCCCCGACGCCACCACCTACACCTTCCACCTGCGCAAGGGGCTCAAGTGGTCCGACGGCGCGCCCCTGACCGTCGAGGACTTTCGCTTCTACTACGAGGACACCATCCTCAACCGCGAGTACACGAAGGTCCAGCCGGAGTGGCTGGCCAGCGTCATCGAGGGGGAGCGCGTCCCGGCCACCTTCTCGGCCCCCGACGACCTGACCGTTCAGTACACCTTTGCGCAGCCCAAGGCGCTCTTTTACTACTGGGGCTCGATCATCCTGGGCATCCCGGCGCTGCCGGCCCATTACCTCAAACCGTTCCATCAGGCCTATGCTGACAAGGCCACGCTCGATAAGGCCGTGGCCGATGCGCAACTAGACGACTGGACTGAGCTATTCACCAAGAAGGTCGACAAGGTCAACAACGTCGAGCTCCCCACCCACGAGCCCTGGCTGCAGCAGAACGTCTGGTCCGACGAGTTCGTCACCGCCGTGCGCAACCCCTACTTCTGGGAGGTTGACACCGAGGGCAACCAGCTCCCCTACATCGACAAGGCCGCCTTCCGCCTCTTCAACGATGCCCAGGTCAACGTCATGTGGGCGGCCAACGGCGAGATCGACTCTCAGCGGCGGCACTTTTCCTTCTCGCGCGACTATACCACCCTCAAAGAGAGCGAAAAGAGCGGCGACTATACCGTCCTCCTGTGGCGGGCCACCAAGACCCTCTGCGCCTATTTGAACATGACCACCAAGAACCAGCGCCTGCGCGAGCTGTTCATGGAGCGCGACTTTCGCATCGCCATGTCCATCTGCGCCAACCGCGAGGAGATGATCGAACTCCTCTACGATGGCTATGGCACCCCGCAGCAGTACGCGCCGCCCAAAGACTCGCCTTTCTACTATGAAAAGCTCAGCAACGCCTACCTGGAGTACGACGTGGACGGCGCCAACGCCCTGCTCGACGGCCTCGGCTACACCGAGCGCGACGCCGAGGGCTACCGCCTGTTCAAGGACGGCTCCAAGGACCGCATCTCCATCACCGCCATCGGCACCTCCAAGGATGCCGACTCGACCGTCCTGATGCTCATCGACTATCTCAAGGACGTCGGCCTGCAGCTCAGCTACCGCGGGGTGGACCGCGCCCTCTCCATCGAGACGCACCAGTCCAACGAGGTAGAGTGCTCGATCGGTGAGGCGGACCGCAACCTGATCCCCCTGGGTGACCCGCGGCACTGGATGAAGCACGGCACCACCGACTCGCGCGGCGTCTGCATCGCCTGGTCGGCCTACTACCTTGACCCCACCAACCCGATCGCCGAAAAGCCCCCCGAAGGGCACTGGATCTGGGACATCTGGGCCGCCTGGGAGGAGCTGCAGCGCACCGTCGGCGAGGAGGCCCAGAAGGAGGTCTTCTGGCGCGTGCTGGACATCTGGGCCCGCGAGCTGCCCTGCCCCGGCTACTTTGGTGAGACGCCCGAGATCGTCGTGACCAAGAACGGCTTCAAGGGCCTGCACGACGGGTACGCCACCGACTGCTGCACCAGCGGCTACGAGTACATCATCGACAACGCCACCTGGTACTGGGACGAGCCCGAAAAGCACACGTCCTGACCGTCACCGTGGGGGGCGGGCGGCCGCCCGCCCCCCACGCCCCGCCTCCGACACGCGTGGAATGCAAGGAGTGCCATGTCTCCCGATAGTCGCTCCCGCCCCAACGTCGTCCTGATCCTCCCGCACGACCTCGGCGCGACCCTGGGCTGCCTCGGCTCCGGCGCGCACACCCCCCACGCCGACCGCCTGGCCCGCGAGGGCGTCCTCGTCGAGGGGTTGTACGCCGCCGGAGTGCTGGCCTCGCCGAGCCGGGCCTCGCTCCTCACCGGCTGTTACCCGCACACGCACCGCCTGCTGGGGCCGCTCCCCGAGGGGTGGCTGCTCGACGCCGACCGCTGCCCGCCGCTCGGGCGGCTCCTGGCCGGCGCCGGGTATGACGCGCACCTGTTCGGCTTCCAGCATGAGCACGTGCACGCCGCGGCCCTGGGGTACGCGCACGCGCACGCCCTGCCCTCCTATCACGCTGAGGACGTCGCCGCGGTTTTTGAAACCTGGCTGGCGGGCCGCGACGGCAGCGCGCGGCCCTTTTACGCCGTCCTGAGCCCCTGGGAGGCGCACCGCCTCAGCCTCAGCCCGTCGCACTACCGGCGAGACGCCTACACCCCGCCGGACCCGGCCACCGTGGATCTGCCCGCCTGGCTCCCGGACCTCCCCGCCACCCGCGAGGACTGGGCCGGCTACCTCGGCGCCGTCGAACACGCCGACCGGCTGGTGGGCCGCGTGCTGGCCGCCCTGCAGGCGCGCGGCGCGCTCGATGACACTCTCGTCATCCTGACCACCGACGCCGGCCCCTCGGCCATGCACGCCAAGGCCACCCTCTACGACGGCGGCACCCACCTGGCCTGGGCCATGCGCTGGCCGGGCCGCCTGCCGGCCGGGGGGCGCGTCGGGGGCCTGGCCTCCCAGGTCGATATCCTCCCGACGGTGCTGGACCTGCTGAACCTGCCCATCCCGCCGACGGCCGAGGGGCAGAGCCTCCGCGCCGCGCTCGAGGGCGGCGGGCCGGCCCCGCGCCAGGCCGTCTTTGCCGAGCGCAACTATGACCCGCACCTGCAGCCGGCCCGCATGGCCCGCACCCTGCGCTGGAAATACACGCGCCGCGCCGCGGCCCACTGCATCTACGACGAGGTCATCCAGGAGCTGGAGCTCTCCGCCGGGAACTTTCGTGAGTCGCGCCCGATGTTCGCCTTTTACGCGGCCCGCCGCGTCACCGAGGAGCTGTACGACCTGCAGGCCGACCCCGCCGAGCTCCACAACCTCGCCGAGGACCCTGCCTACGCCGGCCCCCTCGCCGAGATGCGCGCCCTCCTCGACGCGCACCTGGCCGCCACCTCCGACCCCTTCAGCGAGGTGCGCCTGGCCACGCCGGCCGATCCGGACGCTTATGTCAAGGTGCGGGCCAACCCCCGCGCCCAGGCCTGAGCCAACCGCCCGTCGATGCTGCAAAGGAGTTCCGCGATGTCCGCAGATAGGCCCGCGATCCGCCCCAATCTCCTGATCATCACCTGCCACGACGTCGGCGACTATTGGGGTTGCTACGGCACGCCGGTGCCCACCCCGCACATCGATTCGCTGGCGGCCGACGGCGTCCTGTTCGAGCGGCACTTTACCACCGCCACGGTGTGCTCCCCCTCGCGTGGCTCGATCACCACCGGCTGCTACCCGCCCACCAACGGGCTGACGGGCAACGTCCACCGGGGTGACGCCATCGACCTCGACCGCTGCCCGGCCACGCCGGCGCTCCTGGCCGCCCAGGGGTATGAGACGCACCTGTTCGGCTTTCAGCACGAGCACTGGGATGGCCACCGCCTTGGCTACCAGGAGGTGCACCTGGGCGCCACGCGCCACGTCGACGACGTGGCCGACGCCCTGGTCGCCTGGCTGCGCGCCCGCCAGCCCGGGGCGGGGCCCTTCCTGGTGGGCATGGGCTGCACCGAGACGCACCGCAACGGCATGGCCCCGTCGGGCTTTCACTATGAGAAGTACGAGCCCGCCGACCCGGCCACGGTGGCGGTGCGCCCCTGCCTGCCCGATATCCCCGCCGTCCGCGGGGAACTGGCCGATTTCTACGGCGCCATCAAACTGGTGGACCAGAGCCTGGGCCTCATCCTGGCTGCCCTCGACGAGGCCGGCCTACGAGGCAGCACCCTCGTCGTTTTCACCTCCGACCACGGCGGCTCGTTCCTGCACTCCAAGGCCACCGTGTACGACGGCGGCCTCAAGGTGGGCCTGCTGATGCGCTGGCCGGGGGTGCTGCCGGCCGGGGGGCGGGTGGGCTCCCTCACCTCCCACGTCGACATCCTGCCCACCCTGCTGGACCTCCTGGGCCTGCCGGTGCCGGCGCACGTCCAGGGGATCAGCGCCGCCGGCCTGGCCCGCGGCACCGGCGGCACCCCGCGCCAGTACATCTACGCCGGGCGCGACTATGGGGCGCGGGCCGTCCGCTCCGAGCGGTTCAAGTACATGCGCAACCTGCTCCCCTACTCCGTCCACGACACGGGCATGCGTGAGATCGTCCTCTGCCCGGCCGGCCGCTGGGAGAACCTCGCCGTGCTCGACCACTATGAGGCAGAGCGCAGCCTCGAGCACCTGTATGACCTGGAGCGGGACCCGGCCGAGCTGCACAACGTCGCCGCGGACCCCGCCTATGCCGGCGACCTGGCCGCGCTGCGCGCCGCGCTCGACGCCCACCTGGCGGAGACCGACGATGACTTTCGGCACCTGGCGGTGCCCGCGGGGCTGCATCCGCCCCGCGACGCCTGGGCGGAGATCCGCGCGGCCCGCCACCGTGGCGACCCCAACCTGCAGGCGGTGGTTTCGCTCGGCGAAGACTGAGGGTAGAATGGCGGCGCGGCGGCCAAGGTGCCGCCGCGCCCGGCCATCAGGCCCCCGGGCTAGCCGCCCCCTACACTCCGGAGGACCTCATCATGACCGTGACAGAGCCGGTAGCCATCGACACCCTCCCCTTCTCGGCCGCCGACTTTGCCGCCCTGCAGGAGCGTTACGCGCAGACCCCCGAGGGGGGCGCGGCGCTCGTCGTCCTGGCCCTGGTCGCCTGGACGCAGGACCAACTCCTCGGCGAAGAGTTCCTGGCCCTGGCCGCCGCCCCGGAATGCACCAGCGCGGCGCCCGGGCGCACGTCGCGCGTGTTGCGGGCGCGCGAGCGGGCCCTGCTCCGCTCTCGCCTGGGGGAGTACGGCTACGTGCCCTATGCCTACCTGGTCGGCTCGACCCCCGCCAACCGCTACGCCATGCCGCCGCTGCCGCTCCGCGTGGCCGCCCGCAGCACGGGCAGCGCGGAGGCGGACCGTGCGTCCGTCCTGGTCGACTGCTCCGGCGCCGAGGCCCCCCGCCCGGTGATCATGACGCGCGACGCCGCCGGCCTCTGGCGCGCCAGGGACTGGTCAGCCCTGCTGGCCCCCGTGCAAGAGCCAGAACGCTTCTAGCCCCCCCCCCGCGCCCCGCGGGCGGCCTCCCGCGGCGCGCGGGCTAGCGGTACAGCCCGGCGGCAAAGGCCGTCACGCGCGAATCGACCACGCGCGGCCCGCCCTCCTCCCCCAGAACCCAGAGGGTGGGCGCCTCGCGCAGGCCGGCGCTGGCCACCAACGCCGCGCCGCCCGGCCAGCGCGCCTCGAACACCTCGCCGGCCTCCTCCGGCCCCAGGGGGATTGCCTCGGCCCCGGGGGTGTCGACGTTCAGCCAGGCCCGCCCGCCGGCCCGGTAGGCCAGCCGGCGCCCCTCGGGTGCCCAGCCCAGGAACTCGCTCACACCGGTCGCCAGGGTCTGGGCGTTACTGCCGTCCCCATCGGCCACCAGGAGCGCCCCGCTGGCCTCGTCCAGGTAGGCCAGCCGGCCCTCGCCGGGGGACCACAGCCGGTCCATCATGTCCGCGCCCAGGCAGGGCACGGGGAGCGACCCGATCTGGGCGGCCTGCCCCTCGCGGCTGACCCGCCAGAGCGCGCAGGAGGCCCCCGGCGCGAACGGCTCCGCCGAGGTGACGGGCACCAGCGCGGCGCTGCCGTCGGGGAGCCAGGTGGGCCGCGGCGTCCAGGCCCATTCGGAGGCGGTGTTTACGGCCGGGAAGGTGATCACCTTCCGCAGCGGCCCGCCGCCCAGGTCCACCAGCGTGGCCGAGCGCGCCTCGCTAAGGAGCGCCAGGTCACCGATCGGCGCAGGGAAGGGCCTGCCGCCCTGCCCCTCCGGCAGGTAGCGCAGGAGCGAGCCATCGCGCGCGTCGCCCAGCCACAGGTCCCAGGTGGGCAGCGCCCCGAGCAGCCCCTCGCTGACGGTAGAGAAAGCGAAGCGGCGCCCATCGGCGAGCCAGCGGGCCTCTCCGACGGCGCGAGCGCCCTCGGCCCCCGCCTCACGCGGGGCGGCGGCGTCCATGGCCGCGCCCGAGGCCACCCGGCGCGGCCCCCGGTACTCCTCCGAGCCCGGGTCCGTCTCGACGACCCAGAGCTCCGTGGCGCCCGGCGCCGCGTCGACGCCGCGGCGGTAGAGGACGCGCCGCCCGTCGGGTGAGAGGAGCGGGACAAAGAGGCGGCCGCCCTCGGCGCCGGCCACCAGGCGCGGCGCGCCGGGGCCGATGGCCGCCCACAGGGCGCCCTCGCGCTCGTACGCGACCACTAGCGCCGGGGCCACCTGCGGCGCGATCACCAACGGTTCGGGCGTGGCGCAGACCACGCCGCACCCGCCCGGGCACTCGCCGGGGCAATGGAGCACCTCGCCCGGGGCGCAGAGGGGCGGCGCGCAGGAGGGGAGGCGCGTCTCGGCGGGCGCGGCCGTCGGGGGCGCGGATGCCGTGGGGAGCACCGTCGGCAGGGCCGTCGGGGCGGCGGTGGGCGCCTCCGGCGGGGTGGCGGGGGTATAGGTGGCCGCCGGCGCCGTGGGCAGGGCGCCCGGCCGCGCCGCCTGATCGCAGGCGGCCGTGAGGGCCAGCGCCAGCGCCACGGCCAGGGCCGCCGCCAGGGTCAGCGGCCAGCGGCGCGCCGTGGCCGTCCAGTGGGTACGAGTATTTCGCCGCATCGCGCACCTCCTCGCCGGGTTGCGGGCCGTCGTATCAGCGGCATTATACCCGAACGCGGCCGCCCCGCGCCGCTCCACGGCCAGGCCCGCCGCCGCTGGCCCGCCGGCCCGCGACGCGCTATCATCCCCCCATCCCCCGGCGACGCGAGGAGGAACCCATGCCGCCCATGACCATGCGTGACCGCATCCTGGCCGTCGTCCGCGGCGAAGAGCACGACCGCGTCCCCTTGGTGATGTACGAGGGCATCATGCCCCGCAGGACGGCCCACGCCATCCTGGGGCCGGACGCCGCCGGCCAACCCCGCATCGGCCTGATGCGCTGGTGCCGCGTCCACCGGGCGGATACGCCCCACTGCCGCATCGACTCTGAGGACTATATGGTCGGGGCCACCCACTGGCGCCGCAACCTCCTGCGCACCCCCGTCGGCACCCTGGTCGAGGAGCGCGCCTTTGAGCCGACCTACTCCTCCTCCTCGATCCGCAAGCACTACGTCCAAGAGCCCGAGGACTATCCCATCCTGTGGGCCTACCTCGAGGACGGCGTCATCCGTGAGGACTATGACCAGTTCCACAAGGACGCCGCCGACCTCGGCAGCGAGGGCACCCCGCTGGTGGCCGTCGAGCGCACGCCCTATCAGCAGCTCTGGGTGCAATGGGTGGGGATCGACCGCCTCGGCTACCATTTCGCCGACTATCCGGACCTGGTGGGCCATACCATCGAGATCCTGGACCGGCGCGCCCGGCGCATCATGGAGATCGCCGCCGCCTCACCCGCCGAGTTCATCGACTTTCCTGATAACATCACCGCGCCGACCATCGGCCCGCGGCGCTTTGCCGAGTACTGCGTGCCCTACTATAACGCCCTGGCCGAACTGCTCGCCGAGCGGGGCGGGCTGGTCTTTGTGCACATGGACGGCGACCTGAAGCCGCTCTGGAGGTTGGTGGCCGAGTCGCGCGTGGGGGGCCTGGATTCGTTCGCCCCGGCGCCCGATAACGACACCACCGTGGCCGAGGCGGTGCGGCTCTTTCCCGAGAAGCGCCTGTTCGTGAACTTTCCGTCGTCGCAGCACCTGTTGCCGGCGGAGGGGGTGCGGGCCAGGGCCGAGGAGATCCTGGCTGCCGCGGGGCACACGGGGAGGCTGCAGGTGCAGCTATCGGAGAACGTCCCGCCGAGCACCTGGCGGACGAGCCTGCCCGCCATCGCCGCGGCGGTGGAGGCCTTCGGCCGCCCGTAGCGGGCGGCCCCCCCGATTCCCGGCGTCGCGACGTGGAGTCATCAAGTGCGCCGCGCCGCGCACCGGGGGACACGAAAACGAGGCGCGCGGCGGGCCGACATGGAGTGCGGCGCCCCAGCGCCGCTCCGGCGCGGCTGACCTCTAGGCCGGCGCGGAGCTTCGCCGCCGGCCGGACGCCAGGGGCTCCCCCCGGTCGGGGGGAGCCCCGCCG
>JAAZBY010000397.1 GCA_012513595.1 Chloroflexota bacterium | reverse complement strand
TGGATCGAGCGGTTCCACGAGTGGCTGCAAATGGTGATCGGCGGCTGAGCGGCCACAACATCGCCTGACGTCAAGGGGGACGGCCGTCGACGGCCGTCCCGCTAGTGAGACTGGCCCGTTAGCGCAGCACCAGCGGGAGGTAGACGCGGTAGGGCCACGTGCCGTCGAGGCCAAAGACGTATCCGGGCGTCGCCCTGTCGTCATTCGTGCCGTCGCCCAGCTGGCCGCAGCTGTTGCCGCCCCAGGACAGCATCCTGCCCTCACTGTCGATCGCGCAGGTGTGCCTGACGCCCGCGGCCATGGCGCCCACTCCTGAGCTCAGTTCCAGCACTTGCGTGGGTGTCAGACGGTCATCCGTCGTGCCGTCGCCCAGCCGGCCATCGGAGTTGCTCCCCCAACAGAACATCGCCCCTGCGGCGGTCAGGGCGCAGGTGTGCAGTTGCCCCGCGGCGATGGCGGCCATGTCCGAGGTCAAACCTGTGACCTCCTTGGGCCTGGGCTCGTACCCCAGACTTGTAGCATACCCCAGCTGACCGCCCGTGTTGTCGCCCCAGCACAGGGCGGCGCCGTTGATGGCGCAAGAGTGGCTGTCGCCTGCAGAGATGGCGGCCACGCCCGAGCCTAGATACTCGACGGGGAAAGGCACTGTCTTGAGTGCGTTGGTGCCGTTGCCGAGCTGGTAGTCGTCGTTGGCGCCCCAGCAGAGCATCGCGCCGGCGGCGGTCAGGGCGCAGCTGTGCAACAGGCCGGCGTCGATCGCGGCAACACCCGAGCTAAGGCCGGATACGGGTGCCGGTGTCAGGCGATCGGTCTTGGTGCCGTCGCCAAGCTGGCCACTGTCATTGTCGCCCCAACACAGGGCGGTGCCCGTCTCGGTGAGGGCGCAGCTGTGTTTGTATCCCGCGGTGATGGCAACGACTCCCGCGCTCAGTCCAGAGACATGCGCGGGCGTCAGCCGGTTGGTCGTTGTGCCGTCACCCAGCTGGCCGCCATTGTTATTGCCCCAGCAGTGTGCGGCGCCTGCCGCGGTGATGGCGCACGTGTGGTTGCTCCCCGCAGCGATCGCAACGACGCCGGTGTCGAGTCCCGATACGGGCGCAGGTGTGTTGCGGCTCGTGGTCGTCGCGTCCCCCAGTTGGCCGAAATCGTTCCGTCCCCAACAGAGCGCCTGGCCCTTGCCGGTCACCGCGCAGGTATGCTCATTGCCGGCGGCGATGGCCGTGACCGCCGTACCGGAACTGACCAGCGCCGCCAGGGCGGGATCCGACTGTGCCAGGGACAGGATGGCCGGTGACGGGGACGACACGATGGCAGCTTTGACCGCTGAGCCAGAGGCAGCGGTGAGCAGTGCGAGGATGAGGAGCAGGATCAGCGGGCGCAGGGCACGACGATACATGGATCCTCCAGCAAATAAGTGGAATGAGAGATCGATGGGCTATAGGATCGCGTGGGGTATAGCCGATGCGCCGCGGCGCGTCAAGGGAGTTCGTGCTAATACGAGCCGGTAGCCGTGTCCCGAACGCCCTACGGCTCCTGCCTTCGCAGCAGCGCCCACGCCCCCGCCAGGCAGGCGACGATGACGCCCAGCGCCACAAGCCCCGCCGGCCAGACCTCCGGGCGGGCACCCATCCCCAGCTCTGCGGCGTGGCTCACCAGCGCGGGGGGCAGCCAGTCGCGCAGGCCGGGGAGGGAGCCCAGCAGGCTGAGGGCCAGCCAAAAGCCCAGGGAGAGGGCGCCGGCGACCACGGTGCTGCGGGCCAGGGTGCTGGCCAGCACGGTCAGCGCCAGGATGACGGCGAGGTAGAGCGCCCCCACCAGGTTGAGCAGCAGAAAGTCGCCCAGGGGCGGCCCGTCAAAGAGCACGCGGGAATAGTACCAGGCGCCCAGCGCGGCCAGAGCCAGCGCCACCATCAGCAGCGCCAGCAGGGCCAGGTACTTGGCCATTATCACATGCGCCCGC
>JAAZBY010000396.1 GCA_012513595.1 Chloroflexota bacterium | reverse complement strand
CTTTGCCGAGCGTGGCAGCGTCGTCGTGGTCAAGAAGGATGCCAGCCTGTTCTCGTCCGAGGCGCCCTCCGGGCTGATCGAGTATGTCGTCGCGGCGAACCTGCTCGATAGTGAGGCTCTGGCCCGCGCTGTGCGCACGACCGAGGGGTCGTCGCGCTATATCGCCCACTATGTGCAGCTGGCCCACCCCCCGCTGGAAGGGGACGCGCCGGCCCCGGCTGACGGGTCCTCCCGAGTGGACGACACGCTGCTCCCTTACGCGGTGATGTTCATCCTCTTCTTCGTGTTGACCTCGAGCGGTGGCTATGTGCTACAGAGCGTCTCTGCGGAGAAGGAGAACCGCACCGTGGAGGTCCTGTTGGTGAGCCTGCGCCCGCGGGACCTGATGCTGGGCAAGGTGCTCGGCCTCGGGGTGATCTCGCTCTTGCAGATGGCCGTGTGGCTGGTGGTGGGCGGGCTGGTGCTGGGCAGCGGGCGGGCCATCCTGGGCCTGGTGGCCAGCTTTCAGCTGCCGGCCGGGTTCGCTGTGTATGCCCTCCTCTACGGGCTGTTCGGCTACCTGGCCTACTCGTCGGCCCTGGCGGCCATCGGGGCGCTGGCCCCCGGGCTGCGCGAAGGAGCCCAGTTCCAGATCCTGGTCATCGCCCCGTTGATCATCCCGTTGATGCTCAACTACCCGCTCTTGCAGGAGCCCAACGGCGCCCTGGCCGTGGCGTTGAGCCTGGTGCCGCTGACGGCGCCGATGGCCATGATGATGCGCGTTGCCGCGGTGCACGTGCCATTCTGGCAGATCGGCCTGAGCCTGGCGGGCTTGGCCGTCACGGCGGTCTTTCTCGTGAACCTGGCCGGCAAGTTCTTCCGCGCCGACACGCTGCTGACCACGGCTCCCCTGAGCATGCGCCGGCTGATCGGCGAGCTCCGCCGGCCCCGCTCTGGCCAGTAGGCAGCGTCTGTGGCCCGCGCGCGCCGTGTGGCCCCCTCTGAGGAGGCCTTGACCGCCGCGACGCGCGCGGGTACGCTCTGCCTGTGGCGTGCAGACTGAGGACCGTGGAGGAAGAACGATGCCCAAGCCGCTGCTGTTGGCCGATTTCCAGCCCCGCTCCGAACTGGTCGTTCCCGAGACCTTTGTGCCCAAGCCGCGCTTCCCAGCCATTGACGGGCACAATCACTTCCCCATCGGCGACGCGCGCGTGCCCGCTGGCGAGGCGGCCCGCATCGTCGCCGTGATGGACGAGGTGGGCGTGGAGGCCTCCGTGAACCTGAGCGGTGGCTTCGGCGACACCCTGCGCCGGCGGCTCGAGGCTCTCGATGGCACCTATCCCGGGCGCTTCTACACCTTCTGCAACGCCAACTGGGAGGGGGTCGGCGGGCCGGGATGGGCGGAGCGGGCCGCCAGGCAGCTGGCCGAGGACGTCCGCGCCGGGGCCAGGGGGCTGAAGGTGTTCAAGCAGCTGGGCGTCACATATCGGGACCCATCTGGCCGGCTCGTCATGCCCGATGATCCGCGCATCGCGGACCTGTGGGAGGCCGCGGCGGAGCTGAACGTGCCCGTGCTCATCCACACGGCCGACCCGGTGGCGTTCTTCCGCCCGCTCGACGGCACCAACGAGCGCTGGGACGAGCTCCAGCGCCATCCCGACTGGCACTTCCTCGGCGGAGACTACCCGCCCTTCGAGGAACTCATCGCGGCCCTGTACCGCGCCATCGAAGCGCACCCGCGCACGCAGTTCATCACCGCGCACGTCTGCTGCTACCCGGAGAACCTGGCTTTCGCCTCGGCGATGCTCGAGCGGTACCCCAACCTGTCGACCGACTTTTCCGCCCGCATCGGCGAGCTCGGCCGCGCCCCCTACAGCGCGCGCGAGTGGTTCATCAAGTATGCCGACCGCATCGTCTTCGGGACCGATGCGACGCCGGTGCCGGAGCTGTTCCAGACCTACTACCGCTTCCTGGAGACGCGCGACGAGTATTTCAACTACTCGCACCGTGCCGCCGTGCCGCATCAGGGTCGCTGGCACATCTACGGGCTGGGCCTGCCCGACGAGGTCCTGCGCAAGGTGTACCGCGAGAACATGCGCCGCCTGCTCGGCCTGCGCTGACCGGGCGACGCGGTCGCAAGACTCCTCGCCGGTTCGCTGAGAGAGACAGGGGCCTCCTCCGCTCCGTGAGAGCAGGGGAGGCCCCTGTGTGCCTGTGGGGATTCTGCGGACGCTAGGCGCCCGCCGGCGTGGTCAGCGCGCGTAGGCGGGCGTACACGATGGGATCGTCGCGGTGCCCGTCGAAGCGGAAGGGGTAGTGCTGGTTGATGTCCACGAGCATCAGCCCCCAGGAGGCGCCCTCCTGGACAGAGACATCCGCCGCACGGGCGCCCTCGGCGCCCACCTTGACGTCCTCGTTGCAGACGATCGGCTTGCCATAGCCGCGCAGGGCGGCGATGCGCTCGGGGATCTCGGCGAGGGGGGTCTCGTTGTAGTGAATCAGCATAAAGTCGGCCGCCTCCGCCACGGCCGGCTGCAGCCGGCCGTGCCCCAACCCGCTCGATGACACCAGTAGCTGCGGGGCGGCCTCCTTGGCCAGCCTGATCAGCTCCGCCTGGCCGGCGGGGTCCTTGAGGATGGCGTGGCGAAACCCGGGGTGCCCGAACTCGTTGGCGATCTCGACCATGACGTTCTGGAGGCCCAGGGTACCCAGCCAGCGGGCCGCGTTGACCACGCCGGCCCGGATGGCTGCCTCGTCACGCAGCACGCCGCTCTGCCGCTGGTAGAAGAGGCCCAGGATGACGGCCGCTCCGGCCTCGTCACAGGCGCGGAGGGCGCGCTCCACGCGGCGGAGGTACGAGGAGCGCAGGTCTCCGTCGGCAGTGAAGGCCGAGTTCTGGGCTCCCTCGTAGCCGGTGGAACCACCCTGCAGGCAGAGCGTAAAGGCCCGCAGCCCGTGGGCGACATAATCTGCGATCTGGGCGACAAAGCGAGACGTATTCGCCTCTGGGTCGAAATCCGGGCGGGTGAGGTCCTCGAATGTGGCGTTCACCATGCGGGCGTTCATAAGCAGCCCCTCGGCGGGGGCGCCCGGGTAGGTGACCTGGCCGTCCAGGTGCCAACGTCCAGCGTGTATCGATACCGTGGTCATGAACATGCTCCTTGCAGCGCAGCACAGTGCGACATCAGACGTTTTGGGCCAGCCCGAGCATCTGGCGGGCTTCTGTGGGGCTGGCCACCTCGCGCCCCATGGTTTCGACGAGGAGCACCAGGCGCTCGACCAGCTCCACGTTGGAGCGGGCTTCTCTCCCCGCGGCGTACTGCCAGCCGTCCTCAAAGCCGACGCGGGCCACGCTGGCGCCCAGGCCGATGGCGGTGGCCAGCAGCGACAGGTCGGCCATCCCGTGGTGAGCCAGCCCCCAGGCAGACCCTGCCGGCAGGAGGCTCCGCAGCAGGAAGAGGCTCTCCGGCGTGGCGGGCAGCGCGCCGGGGAACCCCAGGGCAAAGCCGAACACAAAGGGCTCCTGCAGTACCCCCTCGCGCGCCAGCAGGGCCACGTTGTGGATCATCCCCGCCTCAAAGATCTCCAGCTCGGGCAACACTTGCGCGGCGCGCATGCGGCCGGCCCAGTGGCGGATGTCGGGAAGGGTGTTCACGTAGACGCTCTCGTAAAAGTTCACCGAGCCCATGTTGAGCGAGGCCACCTCGACGCGGGGATCCTCGAGCGCCATGCAGCGCTCGTCGAGGGTCAGCGTGGAGAGGCCCCCGGTGGAGCCCTGGATGATGATGTCCGAAGAGGCGCGGATCACGTCCAGCGTCCGCCGGAAGCAGGAGAGGTCGGAGGTGAGGGTGCCCTCGGCGTCACGCACGTGCAGGTGCACCATGCTGGCCCCGGCCTGGGCGCAGGCAGCCACCTCCGCGGCGATCTGTTCTGGGCGGGTGGGGTTGCGATGTGGAGAGGGCATCTCCGGCGGCCCCACGGGGGCCACGGCAACGACGATCTTGTCCATACGGCGCACTCCCTCGGTGATGGGCGTCCATCGTGCAGCGCCCCTAGGCGGTAGCGGTGGCTACACAGGGTCTCTGGGCGCTGGCGCGGCCCGCCTTGAGCGGCAGGCAGGCAGCCACGGCCGGGCCCATTGTAACCGAGGGGCGCGGCCGTCGAAAGCCCTCGGCCTCACTGGCCTATCCCCATCCTGGCCCAACGGCCAGGACGCTGTCTGGACCTCGCTCCGGTGTGGCCGGGGCACGGCCCTGGTAGGATGCGCTCAACAAGAAGGGGGCGGGCGCAGCGCGGCCGCTCTCGCGGACAGATGATGGGATGGACGCCTCAGAGGAAGGGACAAGGAGAGAAATGAGCCGAGACAACGTTGCCGACGGGAAGCGGCGCTATGCCGCAGTGGGGATGCTGATCGGGACCGCGGTGGCCACCAGCCTGGGTATGATCCTTTGGCTGGCCACCGGGCAACCCCTGTACCTGCTGATCGGAGGGCTGGGCGCCGGGGTGGGCCTGGGGCTCGGGGCCGCCCTCGATGCCTCGCTGACGGCCGGGTCGGCGGGAGAGAGGCAAGCGCAGCACGGTGGTGAGTAGGCGACGGGAACTCGGCCTGGGTGGGGCGCGTCTATGGTGTGTGCCTAGATCAGCAGGAGGAAGACCATGTCCGGCAGGAGCGTAGCGGCCGCTGCAAGGGAGACGTCGTGGCGAATGGTCACCGTGCTCGCTGCCTTGGCCGGGTGGGCATTCCTCGCCCACTGGCTGGGCCTAGCGCGCTGAGCGGGGCCGCCGCCGGCCCTGTGGGGCTCGCAGGGAGCCTCGTGCCGCAACACGTTGACAGCGGGCCCAGGTGCACCTATACTAGGGACGTAACAGCACGCCTGTCTCTCAGGAGAAAGATGTGACCCGGAGACTGGTCAAGACCACCTTTCGGCACCAGGTCGTTTGATGTCCTGGTGCTTTTGATTTCACAGTATCGGAAGGAGGCAGGGACATGGACTCTGGCATGATCAGCAAGATCGAGAAGGCCAAGCGCTACGCCGATGAACCTGAGCGGGTGGGTTTCGAGAGCTTTGTAGTCCATTTCCGCGGCACGCACGAGATGCACCGCATCTCCTACGATCAGGGGACGTGGTCGTGTGGGTGTGAGTTCTTTGCGCAGCGAGGAGTCTGCAGCCATACGATGGCGTTGGAGCGTATCCTGGAGCCGATGCTGGTCCTGCCCGTCGCCGCCGATAACGGCAACTAGCGCCGCGCAGCACGATGCGCGGCAGAGGTGAGCAAAGGGGCCCGCTGTGCGTCGCAGCGGGCCCCGTGTGTTGAGGCGCAGGGAGCGCGGCATGCTGTCAGTAGGGGTGGACATCGTCGAGGTCGCGCGCATTGCGCGCGCTGTGGACCGCTGGGGGGATCGTTTCACGTTGCGCCTGTTCACCGACGCGGAACGGCGTTGCTGCGACGGGCGCATCCCCGAGCTGGCCGCGCGATTTGCTGCCAAGGAGGCCATCTCCAAGGCCCTCGGCACGGGCCTGGTGGGCGTCTCCTGGGACGAGATGGAGGTCGCCGTGGACGAACGCGGCAAGCCCCTCGTTCGCCTGCACGGGCGCGCTCTGGCGCGTGCCGAGGAACTCGGCCTGCGGGAGTGGGCCATCAGCCTGTCACACACAGGCGCGCATGCCGTGGCCTTTGTGGTGGGTTCGGGCTAGGGCTGCCGCGCCGGAGCAGGGCAGCCGTCTGCGGCCTGGCCCCGGCTATCTGTAGCGCTTCAGGGGCGTCGGCGGGCTGAGCACCTGTCGCTCGATGCCGCCCAGACCCTGGCCAGGCTCCCCGGAGCGGAACACCCACTGCACCTGAGAGATGGCGCCGTGCTGGATCTCGATCCCCGTAATGCGCCCCGGTTCGACGCAGTTCCCCGTGTTGAAATAGGGCACCTCGCCCGGCGCCGCCATGGCCAGCCGGTGGGTGTGCCCGCAGATCAGCGGCCGCTGGCGCGTCGCCGCCCACTCCAAGAGGCGTTCCACGAACTCGGCGCGCAGCCACTCGGCGACGCGCTGCAGCGGGCTGGGCCGCACGGGCGTGCTTCTGGGGCGCGGGTGCGCCTCACCAAACCCCAAGAGGAGCAAGCGCTTCCACACGCGGCGTACCACCAGGCGGCTGATCGCCTGCATCTGTTCGGCCGAGCAGTCGGCTTGATGGCCGTGCAGGACAAAGATCCTCTGCCCCGTGCTGGCGTGCTGCAGCACGAGAGACTCGCGCGCCACCAGGTCACCCTTGCGGGCCTCTCGGCGGTCCCCCTGGATATCGTGATTGCCGAGCAGCAGATGCAGCCGGCCGGCACGGTCGAACTGCTTCAGCAGGTGAAAGGTGGCGCCGTGGGCGCGGCGCACGTCATCAAACCGGCCGTTCTGCCACAGCTCATCGCCGTCGCCCACCTCGACATAAGTGAAGCCGCGGGCGTTGTAGTGCGCCAGGGCGCGGTTGAAGAGGTTGGCGTTGGGGCGGAAGGCATCGGCGCGGCTGTTATCGCCACGGTGACTGTCCGAAAAGAACACCAGACGAGAGGAATCGCCAAAGCGGACGACGGGCGCTCGCCGATAAATTCGGTCAAGGCTACCGTACGCCAGGCTGCGCCAAACATCCCGAAAAAGATCGGGTAGGCTGGCCAAGTTGGGGAAGGTGGGTGCCGGGATTACGATCGCCAAGGCTCAGCGATCCCGTCCCGTCGCGACGCTCCGTCCGTGG
>JAAZBY010000395.1 GCA_012513595.1 Chloroflexota bacterium | reverse complement strand
GCCATTGGCACCGTCCGCCTGCACTCTCTGAACGCCCCAGACCGCCGCGCGCGCCTGGCGATCGGTATCTTTGCGCCGGAGTGCTGGGGCCTGGGGTACGGCACCCTGGCCATCCGGCTCGTACTGCGGTACGCCTTTGAGGAGTTGGGGCTCCACCGCGTCGACCTGCGCGTGCTCGAGTACAACACCCGGGCCATCGCCTGTTACGAAAAGTGCGGCTTTGTGCGCGAGGGGGTCGAGCGGGAGAGCGCCCTGGTCGATGGCCAGTGGCACAGCGACGTCATCATGGGCATCCTGGAGGGCGAGTTTCGCGACCGGGCCGCCACCTGGTTCCCGGGTTCACTCACGGACTAGAGGGCTCATTAGGCCTAACGGCGGGAAGAAGCGCCTCTTTTCGTGCCTGTCGTGCAGATGGGGCCATTTGACCATTGACAGCGGAAAGTCGATATGCTATATTGGCTTTGTGAGGTTCCGAGAGAGTGCCCTTGAAGCCTGTGCCCGGACTTGCGAGTCCGGGCTCTTGCGTTACCGAATACTCTCTCCTTCAAGGGCTACAGTCCACGGGCAGGAGGCGAGGCGGGGTCAAACACTCTCACTCTCGGTTCCTCGCGCAGTTCGGGATTGGGCGCCGGAGCGATGGGGCTCTCAGTGAGCCCGCAGGGCCCACAGGGACAGGCGTCCCAGACGGTGGGCCAAGAGAGGAACTCTGAACATGGCCAAGAACTTGTACGTCGGCAATCTGAGCTACAGCACGACTGAGGATGGCCTGCGGGAGGCCTTTGCGGCCTACGGAGAAGTGTCTCGGGTGAACATCATCACCGACCGCGAAACCGGCCGCCCCCGCGGCTTTGGCTTCGTGGAAATGGCTACCGATGATGCCGCCCAGGCCGCCGTCGAAGGCATGAACGGGCAAAGCCTGGATGGACGGCAGATCCGCGTGGCCGAGGCCAACCCGCGCCCGTCGTTCGACGGTGGCGGAAGGGGCGGCTCGCGCTGGTAGCAGCGCCGCCCTCCTAGTACCCGCAGAACCTGCCCGGTTCTTATCGTATTCTGTCAAGGCCGCCCTTACGGGCGGCCTTGGTGCTCCTAGCGACACAGCCCTACGAGGCAAAGACCGAGGCCACCACGCTCCCCGCATCCACCGACAGCGCGCCGGTCGGGCAGGCCTGGAAGCAGTAGCCGCAGCCGATACAGTGCGTCTGCTTGGCGGCCACGCCCGCCTCCAGCCGAATCGCGTCGAACCAGCAGGCGTCCACACACCGACCGCACCCGTTGCAGAGCGCCGTATCGACTTCGCCCGCACGGTAGGCGGCCGCCAGGCGGCGCACCCGCTCTCCGGCCACCTCGCGCGGCATGCGGAAGAGCTGCAGAGCGTCGCCGCGCAGGGCCTCCACGCTGTCATAGGGGCTCTCGCGCAGCCAGGCCGCGAACCCCTCGATGACGCCGCGCACGCCCCCGGGCCCCAGGTGGCAGGCCAGGCTGCCCAACTGCACCGCGTTGCTGCCGGCCATCAGCAGCTTGGCCGCCGCCTCCCAGGAAAAGACGCCGCCGCCGGCAAACATGGGCAGGCCGATCCCCTGCAGCCGGGCCTCGGCAACGGTATAGCAGACGATCGGCAGGGCCTGGCTTCCCCCGTAGCCGCCGCCGGGAGTGGCGGTCGAGCGGCGCCAGTCCAGGTCAAAGACAAAGGCTTTCCAGCGGGCCGTGGGCCCCACCGCGTCCGCACCGCCATGGACGGCCGCCTCGATGGCCCGCAGCGGGTCACAACACTCTACCGGCAGCTTGACCATGACGGGCACCTGGGCCACCGACTTTACCATCCTGGTGGCCGAGAACACCAGCCGGTAAAAGTCGTGGATGCGGTCGCCCGCCACCGCGACGCCGGGCGTGTTAAAGTGGAGCTCCAGCGCGTCGGCGCCGGCGCTCTGTAGGCGCTGTGCCTGCATGGTCCAGTCAGCCCGCCAGTCGACGGCGCCGGTCACCGTGTCGTTAAAGTGCCCCACCGATACCCATAGCCTGACGTCGGCGGGCATCTCCCGTCGCAGATAGGTGACCGCCTGGCAATACTCGTCGAACGAGGCGTAGGGATCCTTGGCCGTCTGGCCGAGGGCATGGATCTGGGTGGCCGCCCGCCCGGCGAGCATGTCGTCGGCCGATGGCGAGACGAGCCCGCCTCCGCCAGCCCCATGGCGATAGTTGCGCATCACCACGGCGCCGGGCAAGGCCTGGGCGCTCTTGAGCACGGCGCGCGGCCCCTGGGTGGCCGGGCTGGAGGCCACGATGAACGGGTTGGCAAGGCCGAGAGAAGGTACGCTAAGGTCTACCATCTGAACCACTATCCTCCGTAGATTCGGGCGCGGGGGGCGCCTGGCGCCGCTCGCCGGGGTTGTCCCCTCGCGCAAGGTCACAGCAAGGGGCGGCACGCCAGATCAGCGTCGCCCCTTGGGGGCCGGTGTTGTGGGTGCGCAGCGCGAGCAGGGCCTCCTCGCGTGAGCAGCCCAGAAGGATCTTGATCTCCGCATCGCGCTTGGCCAGGTCGGCGCAGGCCAGCACCCCGACCACCTCGCGCGGCTGCAGGCTGCCGACCCACACGTCGATCCCGCCGCCGTCACAGGCGCTGGTCCCCTCCAGGTAGCCATAGTCCAGCGGGTAGAGAAAGGCCGGGAAGCGCGGGTGTGCGGAGCCGCACGGCCGGTCGATGATCAGCGTGGCCGAGGCCACCAGGGCATCCAGAGAGGCCCAGAACCGTGCCCCCTCTGGCCCCAGGGGATCTGGCCGGCTCGGCATGCTAGCATACCTCCTGTGGCGGGGCCACACCGCCTTCGCTCCTGGGCTGTCGGCGGCCCCTGCGCCGACGGCCCGCCGCCCTCACCAGCCCAGGCGCAGGAGGAGGCGTGGCGCCTCCCCGGCCCAGGCGCCGTGCGGGTCGAACAGCACGATATCGACGGTCTGGCCCCGCCCCAGGGCGATGTTCAGGGGGCGGCGCCCTCCCTGCAGCAAGATGTCAGCGAGCCCGACATTGGCGACCTCGGACCCGTCCACCAGGATCCGCAGCAGCAGGCCCCGGTCGACCCCTCGATCGTCCGGGCGGAGCACCACCTCCAGCCAGCGCAGGGTACAGGGGGCGGGCAGGGGCCCGTGCGCATCGCCGACGGAGGCGCAGAACAGCAGCGCCTCCCCGTCACGGTAATGCAGCCGCGGAACTTCGGCGAACACCTGGGCAGCGCCCGAGCGCGCCGGTGCCTCCGGCTGCTCCTCGCCCAGGTCGCCAAGACGCACCTCACGAAGGCTCGCCGCGAGCCCCCGATACGCCCGCAAAGACGCCATCCTCGCGCGGAGGAGGCTGCCGCCGGCCGCGGGCTGCGTGGGGGCCAGGAACTCCTCCGACCAGCCCGACGGCAGCGCGTTGGCCACCAGCACCGTTCCGGCCACCCGTTGGCCGCGTTCCTCGCGCACGCCGATAAAGGCCGTCTCGGCGCACGGCAGCCCGTAGAAGAGCGACTCGCGCACCAGCAGGGCCCGGAGGGTCGCCTCGGCGTCGCCACGCACGTTCTCGGCATAGATCGGCGCCGGCCCCGGCGCCGCGGTGGCCAGCGCCTCTTGGGGATCGTAGCCCAGGAGGCGCAGCTCTTCCTCCAGACCCGCCCGGTCGCGCCCAGAGTGCAGCAGAAACTCCAGGTCCAGGAGGCGCCCCGCGCCGTACAGTGCCCTTACCGCCGGCCAGGCCGGGGCGCCCGCCCCTAGCGCGATCTGTTGGGTCGCCAGCGCCGTGCCCGCGCCGTCGCGCAGCGTCAAGGTCAGCGGCTCCGCCCCGCCCGGGACGCAGGCGACGACCTCCTGGGTCTGCCCGGCGGCGAGCGGCCCTAGGTCCACACTACTGACCCCCTGCCCCGCGGCAGCCGCCCGCCTCCCACTGGCCAGGAGCGACGGACGGTCCGCCTCCAGCCGTAGGTCCGCCCACAGCGGGGCGGCCCACTCGGCCAGCAGACCATCCAACGCCGAGGTTATGTCCACTTGGTCGGGGCTACTGGTGAGGAAGCGCGCCACCCCGCCGCCCCGCCGCGCGATCTCGCGGGCCAGATAGTCGTTGGGGGCCGCGTCGATGCACAGCACGCTGACGCGGCGCCCCCCCGCGCGGCTGGCCTCCCGATCCACTAGGCGCAGCAGGCGGCCCGCGTCGCTCACCTGCGCATCGGTGATCACCAGGACGTGCCTGGCCCCTGCCCCGGGGCGGGGCGGAATGGCCAAGGCCTGCTCGAGCGCTACCCCCAGTTCGGTGCCGCCGGAGCTCCGTTCCGCCGCCAGGAACGCGGCCGCCGCGCGCACTCGCTCGGGATCAACAGGCTGCAGCCGGGAGGAGAACCACCTCGTTGTGCTGTGAAAGACCCCCAAGGCAAAGGACTCTTGCGGCCCCAAGTCAGAGAGAAAGCGGTTAACGGCCCAGTCGGCCGCCTCCCACTTGGGGCCGGACATCGACCCAGAGTGATCCACGAGCAAGGTCACCTCGCGCGGCGGGCCCGCCGTTGCGGGCGCCGCCGCCTCCGGCGCGCTGACCAGCACCAGCAGGTGGGCCTCGTCGCGCTCCTCACTCGGCGCCGCAAAGGTCCGCAACGTCGGGCGCTCTGCCTCGCGCCGCGTCCGCCAGGTCAGCTCCAGGTCGCGGTCGGGAAGCGCCTCGCCGCCCTCCAGCCTGGCCCGCAGCGCGCCCCCTTCGGGCGCGACGTCGAGTCGATGGGTGCGGCTCTGCACCGCCTCAGCCCCCTGTATCATCACGTCCAGCACGAAGCGATGCCCGGGATCTCGCCATAGCGCCAGGGGTTGCCCCTGGGCGTGCCGGGAAGTGAGCTCGTCGCCGCGCACGTAGCGGGGAGCGGTCGTGAGCGGCACGCGCAGCGCCCACCCGTCTCGCCCGGCGCGGACGCATTGCACATAGTGCGTCTCAACGCGGACGTCCTCATCCGGCCGCAGGCCCGTCAGCTGCAGGGTGAACACGTCTGGCGACTCGCGCGTTGCCAGGGCGGCCTGCTGCCCTTCGCTCCTTGCCCGGCGGTACTCCTCCTCGGCGGCGCCGCGCGGCTCCAGCCGCGTCCGCACAACCACCTCACCAAAACGCACGCACACCCCCAGGACGGCGGCGTCGCCGGGCAGCGGGAAGCGGTACAGCGCCTCCAGGGGCCGGTCACACTCCGCGGCGCCGTAACGGAAGTGCTGCGTCAGGGTCAGGTCCGCCAGCGGGCCGGCCACGCTGCCGGTCAGCTCGCTGGTGCGCAGCGGCACGAACCGCGCCCCCTGCGCGCCGTCGTTAGCCACGATCTCGAGAACTGCCGAGCCATCGCCGCGCGAGTTGTGAAAGAGGGATCGGTTCAGCATGCGTCACCCCCAAGGTGTGCCGAACACCCCGTACCACAGTCTGGCAGTCTCAATCTAGTAGGCCCCCAGAGAGCGCAGACGTTCGTCATCGATGCCGAAATGGTGCGCAATCTCGTGCGCCACCACGCGCTGTACGAGGCCGCGCACAGCGTCCTCCCCCTCCGCCTGCAGAAGGATGGGGAACCGATAGATGCTGATCTGGTCCGGAGTCACCAGACCATAGCCACTGCCGCGCCGTGACAGGGGCACCCCGTGGTAAAAGCCGAGCAGTTCCGCCGGCGAGCGCGCTCCGGCCAGGCGCAGGGTGTGGGCATCCGGCCAGTCCGCCACGACGATGGCGACGTTGTCCAGCCGCTCGCGAAAGGCCGCCGGCAGGTTGGCCAGGGCTTCGTCCACCAGGCGCTCGAACAGTGCGCGTTCCATACGTCCCTCTCAAACGGGCGCGGCAAGCGCCGCCACGAGGGACGCCTGCTCGGCAGCCGGCTCCTCGCCCAGGGCGACCTCGTCACACCCGTTGAAGGCCGCGTAGGCCGCCAGCTCTGCGGCCAGGGGGGTGGCGAGGTCGCCGCCGCTCACGTGGGGTTGCAGCTCCAGCCGGTGGACCGTCAGCACGCGCTCGCGGCGCTGCGCCTTGGCATCGATCCGCCCCACGATCTCGCTCCCCCAGAGGATCGGCAGCATGTAGTAGCCGAAGCGGCGCTTTACCGCGGGGAGGTAGCACTCCAGGCGATAGTCACAGGAAAAGAGATCGCTGAACCGGCGCCGGTCGATGATCAACGGGTCGAACGGAGACAGGATGCGAAGTCTGTTGGCCTCGTCGACGGACGCGCTCGCGGCGAGCATGGCGCTGAGGGCATAGTAGCGCCGGGGCAGCCCCTCCACGTCCACCTCCACCACTTCGCCGGAGGCGATCATGTCACCGAGGACGTCGCGCAGGGGTGGCGCCTCGACACGCAGCCGCCAGGTGCCGAAGGCGTAGGCCAACCCCTGGGCGCCCAGCAGCCGGCGCACCAGCCAGGCCACCGCCTCCGCGTCGTTCAGGCGGGGCAGGGCCGTCGCGGCGGGCAGCACCCGTTCCGGGAGGTCGTAGAGGCGCTGGAAGCCTTTCCGCCCGCACACCAACAGTCGCCCGACGCCAAAGAGGTGGTCCAGGGCGCGCTTGGCGGGCTTCCAGTCCCACCAGCCGGCGGCACGAAAGCCCTCTGGCGCCGCAAAGTCCGCTGCGCCCAGCGGCCCCTCGGCGCGGATGCGGGCCAGGACCTCCTCGGCCAGGTCGTGGTGCTCAGCCAGCCAACCCTGCCGCCAGGAGGACTCGGCCGTGACGGCCATGTGCCAGGCGTACAGGGGATAGTCGCTGACGGGCAGATAGGCCGCGGTGTGATTCCAGCTCCACCACTCGAAGAGGCGCTGCCCGTCCGCGACGGCTTCCTCCAGCTCGTCGGGACGGTAGTCACGCTGCCGCGTCCACACGATGTGATGGTGCGCGCGCTGCACGACCGAGATCGTGTCGATCTGTACGTACCCGACCCTATCAACCACGGCCAGAGCGCCGTCCGCGCCGGTCGGCGGCTGCCAGGCGCCGACCAGCCCTTGGGCCCCGAGGGCCAGGCGACGCGCCTCCTGGTTGGTGATCTTCATGAGCTGGCGCCTCCCGGCCTCCTGGGCAATGCGGACCACAGGGCTAGACGATATCGGTTAGGGACAGGCCCCGCCGCTCGGCACGCAAAGCGTACCAGGCGGCCTCGTCCTTGGGCGGCGCGGGCTCTTGGCCAGGGACGCGCTCCAGGTGCAGCGCCCCCTGCTCGCACGATGAGGCGCACAGCCCGCAGCCCACGCACCGCTCGGCGTCGACGACGGCCAGGTCATCGACGAGTGACAGGGCGCCGAAATGGCAGCGCTCGACGCAGGCCCCGCAGCCGACACAGGCCTCCTCGCGCACGGCGCTGCGGAACGCCGAGTGCGCCACGGCGCCGGCCCGGCCGAACTCTGTTGCCGCCCGCAGAATGCCGCAGCAACAGGTGCAGCAGTTGCAGATG
>JAAZBY010000394.1 GCA_012513595.1 Chloroflexota bacterium | reverse complement strand
TTCTCGTGGAAGTACAGCAGGGCCGGCAGCCGATCGAACGGAGGTCCGGCAAGCGCTCGGAAGGTGGGCAGGTCGAGCATGTCGGAGGCGAAGAGCACCTGCGGCGCTGCGCCCGACCCAGGCCGGCCCCTACTTCCCAGCGCGTCAGCAGCCTGGAGCGCCAGGGCGAGGGCTCCACCATGCATGCGCCACTTCCAGTGCCTGCCGGGCAGGGTTAACAGCCTGAACTCGTGCGTCGAGGAGAGCGCCACGCCGCGCAGGAAGTACTTGTGCGACCCGCCACAGTAGGGCTCGAGCGCCCACACCTGCAGGCCGGGCGCTCTCGTCTGCCAAGGATGTGCCACCATGTCGGCTCGATTCTATATCCTTACGGCATGGAAAGACTGCCGGGCGCGCCGCCCGCCGCGGGCGGCGCGCCCCTCCCCCTCATAGGCGCCCACATCCGCACCGCGGGCGGTCTCGCCCACGTGCCCGGGCGCGCCCTGTCCATCGGGGCTGAGGTCGTGCAGATCTTCAACACCAACTCCCGCACCTGGCGCACCCAGGTCCGCACCCGCGAGGAGATGACGGCCCTCGTCGAGGGCTTGCGGCGCCACCGTCTCCCCCTCTTCCTGCACAGCATCTACCTCATCAATCTCGCATCGGCCGACCCGCTACTCAGGGAGCGTTCGGTCTCGGCGCTGGCCGATGCCCTGGTCATGGGCGCCATGCTCGGCGCAGCGGGAGTGGTCACACACATCGGCTCGCGTCATCACCAGAGCTTCCCCGATGCGGCCCGCCTGGTGGTTTCCTCCATCGCTGAGGTCATCCACCTGGCCGACGTGCGTCTGGCCGACGTGCGCCTGGCCGCGGCCGCGGCCACAGCTGATGGCCTCGCACCTACCCAGACCGGGTGCGCCGACTCTCCTGTCCCCGCACTGCTGCTGGAGTCGGCCGCAGGGTCGGGCACCACGCTTGGCGGCCGTCTGGACGAGTTGGCCGCAATAGGCCACGCGGCTCACCGCCCCTGCGGCATCTGCCTCGATACCGCCCATCTGTTCGCCGCGGGCTATCCCCTGCACACGGCCGCGGGCTTGGATGACCTGGTCGCCGAGTTGCGCCGGCTGGGCCTGCTGGACCAGGTGCGGCTCATCCACTTGAACGATTCCAGGACGGCTGTGGGCAGCTCCAGCGACCGCCACGACAACCTGGGTGACGGTCAGATAGGCTTCGACGGTCTGGGCAGGGTGGTCCGTCACCCGGCCTTCCGAAAGGTGCCCTTCGTGCTCGAGGTCCCCGGACTCGAGAAGGCGGGCCCCGACGCTGTCAACCTGGCGCGGGCTAAGTCAATGCGGCAGGGGCCGGCCGTCCCACCAGCGCGGCCTGCTCGGCCCGCATAGCCTCGAGCAGGGCCAGCGTCACCGGGCCCGGCCTCCCTCCGGCGATCACGCTCTGCCCTATCCGCACCACAGGTGACAGATCCTTCGTGGTCGAGGCGGTGAAGAACTCCGAGCAGCGGTTTCCTGGTCCGATGATCTCCGTAAGCCTGAATGCGCGCTCCTCCAGCGGATAGCCGAGCCGCTGCGCGATCTCCAGCGTGTGAAGCCGGGTGATGCCGCCCAAGATGCGGTTGGTGAGGGGATGGGTGCGGATGACCCCGTCCAGCACCGCGAACACGTTGGAGGAGCCGCCCTCACGCACCACGCCGGTGGGGCTGACGAACAGGGCCTCATCGGCCCCTGCCTCCCAGGCCTCCTCCTTGGCCAGCACCGAGGCCAGCAGGTTGGTGGATTTGATATCGCAGCGCGCCCAGCGCTGGTCGCGAAGGGGATGCAGGGTGGTGCCGGTGAGAATCTCCTCGGGCTGTGGAAAACGCTTCGCCCGCGCGTAAGCGAGGATGGTGGGATGTGGCGGGTTGGGGAACACGAACTCACGCGGGGCCACGCCGCGGGTTATCTGCACATAGATGGAGCCGTCGTCCAGCCCCGACCGTCGCGCCAACTCGGGCAGCACCGTCGTCAGGTCGTGCCCCTCCAGGGCCCCGGTCAGGCGCAGCGCCCCCAGGCTGCGATACAGCCTGTCGAGGTGGTCGGCCAGCCACACCGGCCGCCCGTTCATGACCTTGATCACCTCGTACACGCCGTCGCCCAGCTGGAAACCACGGTCCTCTATCGGCACCCTGCCTTCAGCCAACGGGCCGAACTCACCGTTCAAATACAGCAACTCACCGTTCATCTGCTACCCTCGCTCGATGATCACCTATCGTCTCGCCGTCGCCGACGATATCGACCCACTCGTCTCGCTGCTTGCAGAGATCATGCTACATCACGGCGTCACGCCGCCGCCGGACGGAGCGCTGCGCCGGGTCGTGGGCGACATCCTCGCTGCGCGCGATCACTGTTTCCTGGTGGCCGTGGAGGCTGAGCGCATCGTGGCCATGTGCGCCCTCATCTTCTCCCACAGCACGTGGTCGGCCTCACTCGTATGCGAGCTCCAGGACGTGGTCGTGACCGCATCCTGCCGCAGGCGGAACGTCGGTCGCGGCCTCCTAGAGACCGCCGAAGCGCTGGCCGGGGAACGCGGCTGCAGCCGCTTGTTCCTCTCTGCCGAGAGCTGGAACCTCGAAGCCCAGCGCTTCTACCGCAGCTTGGGGCTGGCCGAGAAGACCTACCTCTACTACGAGCGCGATCTACTGGGATAGCGTCCGCCGCGCCGTGTGGACGGGTCCGGCGCCCCGTCACCGCAGGAAGGGCGGGACCTCCAAGTCGTCATCGCGCGCCGACGAGGCCGGACGCTCCTGCGAGGTATCGACCGCGGCGGGCGGTGCCTGGACGGGCTGCGGGGCCGGCCGCGGACGCGCCGGCTCGCTCGCAGGCAGTGGCTCCCGCCGCTCGATGGAGCGGTCGAAGCGGGCCGGGCTGTCCAGCTGCTTCACGATGACCTCTTCGCTGGTGGCGTCGAAACCGGTGGCGACCACCGTCACCAGGATGGCGTCGTGCAGGTTCTCGTCCACCACAGCACCGAAGATGATGTTGGCTTCCGGGTCGGCGGCTGCATTGATGATCTCGGCCACCTCGTTCACCTCGTGCAGCGAGAGGTCGCTGCCGCCGCTGATGTTCAGCAGGATGCCGCGGGCGCCTTCGATGGACGTCTCGAGCAACGAGGAGTTCACGGCCATCTCGGCGGCGCGTTGCGCACGCTGGTC
>JAAZBY010000393.1 GCA_012513595.1 Chloroflexota bacterium | reverse complement strand
CGGCGCGCCCTCGAGATCGCGGACAGCCCGAACATCGGCGTCTGCCTGTGCGTGGGGTGTTGGGTGGAGGGCGGCGCCATGATGGGCAGAAACGTGGTCGACGCGATCCATCACTTTGGCGGGCAGGGCAAGCTGTTCAAGGTGCACTTTCGCAACGTGACCGCGCCGATGCCCGGCGGGTTTGTGGAGACCTTTCTCGACGACGGCTACATGGACATGTACCGCGTCATGCGGGCCCTCCGCGAGGTGGGCTATGACGGGGCCATCATGTCCGACCACCTCGAGGAGATGGTCGGCGGGCCGCGCGCCGCCGAGGCCTTTGCCATCGGGTACATGAAGGCTCTCGTACAGGCCGCCAACGAGGCTCCCGCGGGGGGCTAGCGATCGGCGTGCGTCCCGCCCACCGTGCGCGTGTTGCCAATAAGGGCGCCGCGGGGTACAATAACGGGTACAGTGGCAACCAGGCAGTGAGGAGGACTTGTGGGCGATACCACCGAGGCGACCGTTCGAGACGCCGCCACCATTGAAGTGGACTGCGAGGCCTGCGGGCACCACTTTTCCTTTGAACAGGTCTTTCTGATCAAGGCCGAGGTGCGCTACGCTGACCCGCGCGCCGATGCCATCCGCACGGTGAAAAAGCTTGCCGAGCAGATGCGCGATGGGCACGGCGAGGGCGACTATAGCCAGATCAAGTGGCAGCGCTGCCCCAACTGCGGGTATACGCAGTCGTGGATGACCAAGCGCGCCCGCATCACCCAGGGGCTCAAGCTCTTCCTGCCGCCGGAGGCGATCATCCTCTTCGGCAGCCTGGTAACGGCCATCCTGATCCCCAATCCGGAGGTCGGCGGCCAGATACTCAAGTACGCCCTGATGGCCCTGGCCGTCATCCCGATCGTCGGCGTGGTCTCGATGCTGCTGGCCTTCAACCCCAACCGCGGCCGTGAGCAGACGGGCAAGGTCGGCAAGCCGAACATCACCTTTGAGGTGGAAAAGGCCTCCAGCCAAGAGTACATGACCGTCGGCAACATGCCCGGTGACCTGCGCAAGACGCAGTAGTACTTTGACCTTTCCTCCGCGCGGTCCTATACTCCCCGGTGGTAACCACTTGCCAGCGGGGAGTTGTTGTGTCAGAGGGCGTGGCCTATGGGTCAGGTGCGCGTGAGATCGTCGCGGGGGCTCCGCAGCTCTGGGCCGCCGCCTGGCAGGTGCGAACCCGCCATCACGCGCCCGTCATCCGCTTTGACCGTCCGCTGAACACCCTCCCCGTCAGCCTCACGGGCGCCACATGCGCGCTGCAGTGCGCCCACTGTGGCGGGCAGTACCTCAAACACATGCGCCCCATCGCCGAGCTCGACGACACCACCCCCGCCACCAGCCTGCTCATCTCCGGAGGGTGTGACCGGCAGGGCCGCGTGCCCGTCGGCAGCAACCTGGCGCGGGTGGCGCGCCTCGCCCGGGGGCGGCGCCTCAACTGGCACGTCGGGCAGATCGATGAACCCACGCTGTCGGAGATCCTTCCTTATGTCGACCTGATCTCCTACGACATTGTGGGAGACGCGGCCACCTCCCGTGAGGTGTACGGGCTGGACCTTTCGCTGGCTGACTATCTGCGCACCTACGACCTGCTGCGGGCGCGGGTACGCGTCGTCCCGCACATCACCCTCGGCCTGCGCGGCGGGCAGCTGAGCGGAGAGGCGGCCGCCCTTGACGCCCTGGTCGACCGCGGGGCGGAGGCGGTCGTGTTCCTGGTACTGATCCCCACCCCGGGCACGCGCTACGCCGACTGTCCGCCGCCCGACCTGGCCAAGGTGGCCGGCCTGCTCCTCTCCGCGCGCACGCGGCTGCCCGGGGCCCGCCTGTACCTCGGCTGTATGCGGCCGCGGGGCGCCTACCGCGACGCCCTCGATGAACTGGCCGTGCGGGCTGGGCTGAACGTGCTGGTGAACCCCTCCCGGGCGGCGGTGCGCGTAGCCGCATCCCTGGGGCTTACCGCCGAATGGGGAGACGAATGTTGCGCCCTCGACTGAGCACCCCCGGCAGCCAAGAACCCTGCGAGGACGCGTGGCGCGCTTCGTCGGGCACGGCGGCCGTACTGGGGTTGCGGACGCTGGCCATGGACGCGGCGCCCACCACTGCTTACCTGATGCTGGGCAGCCGCTGCCTGCGCAACTGCGCCTTTTGCGCGCAGGCCCGCGAGTCCAGCGCCGACGCATCGGCCCTCTCGCGCGTGCTGTGGCCAGCCTTCCCGCGCGAGGACGTGGCCGCCGCCGTTGCCGCCGCCCACCGCGCGGGGGACATCCGCAGGGCCTGCTTCCAGGTGACGGTGGGGAGGGACAGCGTCGCCGCCGCGGCGCACGCGGCGCGCCTCCTCGCCGGGGTCTCGCCCGTCCCGATCTGCGTGTCCGTCTCACCGCGCGACCTCGCCGACGTCGCTGGGCTGCTCAACGCCGGGGCCCAGCGCGTGACCATCGCCCTCGACGCCGCCACCGAGCCGATCCACCGCCGCGCCAAGAGCGGTTCCTGGGCCGGCTCGCTCGCCCTGCTAGAGCAGGCGGTGGACGCTTTCCCCGGGCGCATCGGCACCCACCTCATCGCCGGCCTCGGTGAGACGGAGCGCGACCTCACCCTGCGCATCGCCGCCCTCCTGGGGTGGGGAGTGCGGGTGGCCCTCTTTGCCTTCACCCCGGTGCGCGGCACGGCCATGGAGAACTGCCCTCCCCCCAGCCTGCAGAGTTACCGCCGCGTACAGGCGGCGCACTGGCTCCTGGCGGGCGGGTGGACGCGGGCCGAGGCGCTGCGCTTTGGCGCACAGGGAGAGATCATCTCCTACGGGCTCCCCGAGGCCACCCTCGTCGACCTCCTGGCGGCGGGAGAGGCGTTCCGCACCTCCGGCTGCCCGGACTGCAACCGCCCCTACTACAACGAGCGCCCCGGTGGCTTGATGTACAACTACCCACGGCCGCTCACCACCAGCGAGGCGCGCCGCGAGCTGGCCGCCCTGCTCGCCACACTCCGCCCGCACTGAGGCGAGCACCAGGGCGCCGCCTGTGCTTGCCGACGGGTGCCCGCGGTGCTACCATGGCCGCGCGATGAGAGCACGGACGCCGTCGCCGATGAGACGCGCCGCCCCGTCGGCGGTCCGTGCGCGGCAAGCCTACCAGAGGGGGACACATGGCCAAGAAAACGGCACTGTACGAACGCCACGTGGCGCTTGGGGCCAGGATCGTGGACTTTGCTGGCTGGATGCTGCCGGTCCAGTATCCCACCGGGCCCAAAGAGGAGCACGTGCGCGTGCGCACGGCCGCCGGTCTCTTTGACATCGACCATATGGGCCAGATCGCCGTCTCGGGCCCGGATGCGCTCCGTTTTCTCCAGCGGGTGCTCACGGCGGACATCTCGCGCGTGGAGGTTGGCGCCTCCGGTTACGCCTTGCTGTGCTACGACGATGGCACCATCATCGACGACGTCTTTGTCTATCGCCTGCCCGACCGGTACCTTTTGGCCGTCAACGCCTCGAACAACGAGAAGGATACCCGCTGGCTGGAGTACCAACGTGGCGGGCTGGACGTCGACGTGCGCAACGTGTCGGAAGAGACCTACATGCTCGCCCTGCAGGGCCCCCAGGCAGAGGCGATCCTCCAGGAACTGACGGCGGCCGACCTCAGGGCGCTGCCCCATCACCACATCACCGAGGCCGCGGTCGAGGGCGTCCGCAGCCTGGTAAGCCGCACGGGCTACACCGGCGAGGACGGCTTTGAGCTGTACTTTCCCGCGGGCTCGGCAGCGGCCATCTGGGACGCCCTCCTCCGGGCCGGCACGCCCCGCGGACTGATCCCCGCCGGCCTGGCAGCGCGCGACACGCTGCGCCTCGAGGCGGCCATGCCCCTT